>CAXTUQ010000762.1:0-2649 GCA_964247405.1 uncultured Acetobacteraceae bacterium | reverse complement strand
CGTCGGCGCCCAGTCCGGCACGCTTCACTTGCCTCCACCTGGAACAGCTCGCGCGAGGGCGTGCGCCCGATCCGCACCCGGCAATGCGCCAGCATCCGATGCGCTGCCGCCTCGACGTGGGCGCAATCGGCGACCGGCCGCGCCAGCACCTCGCGGAACGGCCCGAACGCGGCGTAGCCCTCGCTGCCGGCCAGCTCGCGCGCCCGGGCGCCGGCGTTGCGCGTCGAGCGGCCGATCTTGACCACCCCCGGCCGTGCCGAGGCCAGCACATACACCCAGCCGGGCGTGGTCGGCGCCGTCACCCGGCGCCGTTCCCCGGCGTCGCGTCCACGCCGTCGCCGCGCATCAAGCGCGCCGCGTCCGGCGCCGCCCGTTCCAGCAGGTTCGGCAGCCGGCCAAGGACCACGCGCGTCTCGCCCGCGTCGGCCGCGATCCCCCGTAGCGTGGCGTCGATGCGCGCCAGCATGGCCTGCATCTCGCTCGCGCCGCCCCCCTGCTCCTCGCTGGCCGCCTGGTTCAGCCTGTCGAGCATCTCGGTCTGCGTCCCGAGCGCCTGCCGGAACAGCTCCATCGTCGCCGTGAGCGCGTCCAGCGTCCCGTCCTGCTCGTCCGGGCGCCGAGCCAACTCGGCCTGGCCGGCGAGCAGCTGGTCCAGCTTGAGGTGCAGCGCCTCGTGTTCGCCTGCCATCCTGCCCTGCCTTTTTCCTGCCGACGGCACCCCTTGAGGGGTGCAAGGGTCTGTAGAACACTTTGGCCCCTTTCAGGAAGTTCATGCAACAGGATATAAATGTGGTAACAAATAAGATTATGAACAAGGCTATGAAAGAGGTTGCTCGGCTCACCGCGAGCACCTAAAGTCGGCCCATGCCGTTCAAGTGCGCTCGGACAGCAGCCGAGATCGCCGCCCTCGCCGCCCGCTTCGGCGAGGATTGGACTCCGGGAGGTGCCGTCATGCCCTGGTTGCGCAAGCACGCAGACGAGCTGACCGACCTAGTGCATGACGAGGGCTGGTCCTGGGTCGCAGTTGGGCAGGCGCTGGACGCGGCCGGCATCCGCTACTCAACCGGCCGCCCATGGTCGGCGCCCATGCTGGCCGTCAAGGCCAAGCTCGCGCGGGATGCGAACGCCAGGCGCGCGGCGGAGAAGGCCAAGCGAGCCGCAGCCAGCCAGTTCGCGCCCGTCGCGGAGATGCTCAAGGCCGCCCTCGCCGATCTGGCGTCCCAGCCGCGGCCGGCCGCTCGGCACCCGCGGAAAGGGCAACCGCCTCACTCGGCAAAGGCGGCAGCCGGGGGCATCCCTGAAACTCCGCCTTCAAGGCCGTCCCCGCCGTTCGACGGTGACGAGGACGACTATGATTTCGTCAAGCCGGCGGGCGGCCCGAGAGTGTGGAAGCCAGGGGAAAGGGACGACTGATGCCAAGGGACACCGCGAAAACCGAGCCGGCCATGCCGCGCAAGCCGATCACGCTTGCCGACCTGCTCGCCGAGGACGAGGGCGGGATCGAGGTCCCCGAGGTCAGCGGCCTGCCGCCCTCGCGGGGCGAGCCCACGATCCGGCGCACGCCAAGGACGCTGCCGGTGCCGGACTTGTCGCAGGTGCTCAGGGCCTGGCTGCTCGTCGGCGAGGGGCGCAGCGGCAAGACGACGTTCGCCCGCTGGCTCGCTGACCAGCTCCATGCCCGCGACATGCTCGGTGAGGCCGTCATCGCCACCATCGCGCCCGGCAACCGCGCGCTGGAGCGCTACGTCGCAACCGTCTTGCAGCCCGCAAGCGCCGACGCCGGCGAAACGGCAAGATGGGTCAGCAAGGTCATCGGCGGCCTGGCCCGCAAGCGCCTACACGGCGTTTTCGACGCGGGCGGCGGCGACCAGAGCATCGCAACGCTCATCCACGATGAGCCGGGCCTGGTCGGGGACATGGAGGAACGCGGCCTGGCTCCCGTCGCGGCCTACTTCCTCGGCCCGCGCCTGGCCGACCTCGCCTTCCTCAAAAGCTACGAGCAGGCCGGGTTCCAGCCCCGGGCCACGGCCCTGGTGCTCAACCTCGCGCTGGCCGACGACCCGGGCGCGTTCGACGACATCCGCCGCCAGCCGGTGTATCGGGCCGCCCTGGAACGCGGCGCCGTTGAGCTGTTCATGCCGGCCATGCCGCAGGATGTCGCCCTCGCCATCGAGCGCAAGGAGCTGCACTACAGCGACGCCCGCGACGGCCGGACCCCGGACGGGCGCACCGTCGAAGTGCTCAAGCTGCGCCAGCGTGCGGAGGTCGGCCGCTGGCTGGATGCCATGATGCGCGAGTTCTCCGCCGTGGAAAGCTGGCTGCCGTGGACGTGAACTCCGTCGCTCCCCTCCCTGGCACGGCGTCGGTCCCGGCGGCGGATGAATACGAGGCCGCAATCGCCTCGGCCCAGCAAAGCCTCCAGCGCGCGGCCGGGCGCGTCGGGCCGCACGACGACGAGGCCCGCCTGTGGCTGGTGGCGCAGTCGGACGCCTTGGGCGCCCTGCTCAAGACGACGCGCCGCTGGGAGCGGGCCACCGCCGACGTGATCGAGGCCCGCGATGCGTTCGGGGACGCCGAACGCGCGCGGACGATCCGCGACTTCATCGCGGCCGCGCACGAGAGCTTCACCGCCGAGGTCCGCAAGCGGGC
>CAXTUQ010000761.1:0-2650 GCA_964247405.1 uncultured Acetobacteraceae bacterium | reverse complement strand
CGGGCCGCGGCGCGCTGCTGTATACCGAGAAGCGGGTGGAGGACGCCGCCGACGGCACGCTGCTGGCGACCGCGACCGCCACGGTGTTCCTGCGCGGCGACGGCGGCTTCGGCGGCCCGCCCGGCCCCTTGTCCACCAGGCCGGTCACGCGGGTGCGGCCCACGATCTCGCCGCCGATGGGAAGGGGGCGGTGGACGGCGATGCCCTGCTCGCCATGCACCAGGCGCACCGCATCCACCCCGGTGCGCGGGTCGGACAGCCAGAAGCCGGGATGCCCGAGCACCACGGCCATGAAGGGCAGGGCACGGAGCGCGCGGTGGTGGTCCACGAAGTCGAGCTGCCGCGCGTCGAGCGGGTCCTGCCCCAGCCCGACCGACAAGGCGTACAGCACGGCGTCCCGTTCAGTCAGGCGCTCGCGGACATCGGGGATCTCGTGGCGCAGCAGGACTTCGGGGTCGATGGGCATGTCGGAAATGCTAAGCCCGCGGCCCCGGCGCGTCCACACCGGCCGCACGTTTCCGCGCGGCGCAGATTTGTGCGAAGACGGCCGGCACCCACTGAGAGACCCCCATGAGCGAACACGAACACATCCAACACGCCGGCGACAAGCGGATCGCCCTGCTGATCGCCGTGCTGGCGCTGTTTCTGGCGCTGGTGGAAACCGGCGCGAAAAGCGCGCAAACCGACGCGATCACCCGCAACGTCGAGGCGGCCAATCTTTGGGCATACTTCCAGGCGCGCACGGTCCGGCAGACGACCGTGCGGACCGCGGCCGAGCAGGCGGAGCTGCAAGCGGCCACGGCCGACCCTGGCGTCCGGGCCGCGCTGGACGCGCAGCGTAAGGCGTGGCTGGACACCGCTGCCCGTTGGGAAAGCGAGCCGAGTACTGGCGAGGGCCGCAAGGAACTGACGGAGCGCGCCCGGGCCACGGAAACCGAGCGGGACCACTCGATGGCGAAGTACCACCTTTACGAGTACTCCGCCGCGCTGTTCCAGGTCGCCATCGTGGTCGTCTCGTCCTCCATCGTGACGAGCGTGTCGCTGCTGGCCGTGCTGGGCGTCGTGCTGGGGATCGGCGGCGTGGGTCTGGGCGCCATCGGCCTGCTCGCGCCGTTGGCGGTGCACTTCTGACAGGGAAGTGTCAGGCGCCGAACATCGGCCGGAGCTTGCCGACCGCCGCCGCCTCCGGCAGCACCGTGACCTGCGCGCCGCTTTGCCATTGCATCAGCATGGGCTTGGCGCGGGTGTTCTGGCCCTTCTCGTCGAACTTGGCGCCCCAGCCGGTCGCGGTGGCGCCGGGCGGGAGGTCGGCCGCCAGCACGGCCGCGCGCAGCTTGTCCTTGTCGAGGCTGCCGGCGCGCTGGATCACGTCCAGGAACAGCCTGGCCCCAGCGTAGTTGGCGAGGCTGTGCCCGCTGCGCGGCTTGGTGCCGTACCGCTTCTCGTAGGCGGCCTGCACGTCGTGCGCGCCCGGCGCCGCGGCCTCGTTCACGGCGTACTGCGTGAAGTCCACGTTCAACATGCCTTCGCAGTCCGCGCCGACCGCGTTGGCCGTGTCCTGCAGGGAGTGCCCCCCGCCCGCGCCCACGATCATGCGCGGTTTCCAGCCCATCTGCCGCATCTGCCGGAAGAACAGCAGCACGTCGTTCTGGTAGCCGGTGTGCAGGACAACCTCGGCGCCCGCGCTGCGCAGCCGCTGCACGACGCTCGACATGTCGAGCGTGGCGGCGGCGTAGGACAAGTTCTCCACGACGTTGAGGCCGAGGTCCTTGCATCGCGCTGCCTGGAAGCCGCTGACGGTGCTGCCGTACAGCGCGTCCTCGTGCAGGATCGCGAGCTTCAGGCTTTTGGGATCGACGCCCCAAAGCGGCGCCAGGGCGTCGTTCACCGCATCGACGGTCAGGAGGCCGAACGCGCTGGCGACCGGGCAGGAGCGGAACAGGTACTTGAAGCCGCGCTCGGTCACGGGGTCGCTGATGGCGCCCAGCTCGAAGTACGGCATACCCGCCAGCTCTGTCGCCTGGCTCGCGGCGAACACCAGCGGGCTGGCATAGGTGCCGAACACCGCGGCCACGCGCTCGGCGGCCATCAGCCGGCGGACCTCGCCGACGGCTTGGCTGGGGTCGAAGGCGTCGCCTTTCGCCAGGCGCACCGGGCGGCCCAGCAGGCCGCCGGCGGCGTTGCGGTCCTCGACCGCCAACTCCAGGCCGCGGAAGCTCTCATCGCCCAGCAGCGCGAGGGCACCGGAAAGTGGGTACAGCGCGCCGAGTGGGATGGGTTCGGGCTGTGCCAGCGCCCGCCGCAGGACGACGGGGGCGGCGGACGCGGCCCCCAAGACGGCGCGGCGGGTCAGGGTCATCGGGATCTCCGAATATCATATTTTATACAGACCATCCCGCGTCGCCGGCTACGGCGCAAGCAGAGGGCCGGGCACGGCGCAACCACGTTGACAGGACTGAAGCGGGCGCGGATTTTCCGGGTGAACTGCAGGACGCCCCGCCATGCCCGTGCCCGCCCAGATGCGCCAGATCGATCACACCCCCGGCGGGCCGGAGGTGCTGCACATCGCGACCGGCCCGGTGCCGGCCCCGGCGCCGGGCGAGGTGCTGATCCGCGTCGCCGCCGCCGGGATTAACCGGCCCGCGCTGAT
>CAXTUQ010000760.1:0-2650 GCA_964247405.1 uncultured Acetobacteraceae bacterium | reverse complement strand
GCGCCGCAGGAGATCGGCTCCGACATCGTCAGAACAAGGCTGACAGGACACTAGTACCTCTGCACAGAGGTTTTGACGGGTTAATACCAAACGCCCTACGTGATAACCGTTTTGGCCCAGGCTCGTGTTGCGATGGATCGGATGCGGTCTGGCATGGCCATAAGGGCGTTCCAGGCTGTGCAGCACGCCGCGACGATGGCGTCGTAGTCGGCGAACACGCGGTTCGAAAGCTGGTTCTGCCGCAGGTATTGCCACACGTTTTCCTGTGGGTTCAGTTCCGGCGAATACGGCGGCAAGCGGAGCAGGCTGACGTTGCCCGGCACGCGCAACCGCCCGCCGGTCTGATGCCAACCCGCCCCATCCAGCACGACCACGGCGTGGGCGCCCGCGGCCACGCGGCGGCTGATCTCGGCCAGGTGCAGGCTCATGGCCTCGGCATTGACGCAGGGCAGCACCAAGGCTGCGCCCACGCCGCGATCGGCGCACACGGCGCCGAACAGGTAGGCCGACTGGCGGCGCTGGTCGCGCAGGGCTGCGGGCCGGCTGCCCTTGTCCGCCCACACGTAGGTCAGGGTGCCTTGCTGGCCGACGCGGGCCTCGTCCTGGTGCCAGACCTCGATGGGCATCCTCGCGACCCGCACGGCCTCGGGCAGTGCCGCGGTCACAAGGGCTGTGAACCCGGCCCGAAAGATGCCTGCGCCGCGGCGTCCGCCTTGGGATGGCGCGGACGCGTGGACATTCGGGCAAACCGGAGCCGATGCAGCAGCTTGCCCACGCTGCGCTCGTGCAAGGCGACGCCGAACCGGCGCGCAATCCGCGTTTGGATGTCCACGCAGCGCCAGCGTACAACGCCGTCCACCTCGACATCGGACCCACGCCGTATCCAGTCCGCAACCTCCGCCTCCTGCTCCGGCGAAAGCCGGGGCTGGGCGCCGCCACCATGCCGGTCACCCAAGCCTGCAATGCCGTCCGCGTTGTAACGGTGCACCCAGTCGCACAGGGTTTGCCGGTCCATGCCAGCCGCCCGCGCGGCATCCTCGCGCTTGTGGCCGTCCAAGATTAGCGCCAAGGCCAGCAGCCGACGCGCAACAGAGGCATTTGCCGAGCAGGCCGCGTATCGGCGCAACTCCGCCGCCGTGCGCTCCATACGCGTGATCGCAACCGTCATGTCCGCCTCCACCCTCGTGTAGGCAAACCCAACCATTCAGCCCCGAGCCGAACCTACTCACGTTTGAGTCAGAGCAAATGGCCGCTGGTATAAGCGTATCCGGGATTGAGCGCGGGCAAATCGGCGTGGTTTACCTGGACGGCGATGCTCCGAGCCGCGCCGGGCTGGCGTGAGATGAGCCCGGCCTTTTCGAGCGTGAGCCTCATGCCTCCCCTCATTTCGGTTCAGTGACGGAGGCGGGGGGCCGCGACGGTTCGAGTTGGATCGCCTGACGGACGGGTGGTGACAAGCGGCTGAGCGGCCTAGCAAGCGCGGCCGGGATGCGGTTCCAGGCCCTGTGATCTGATGCATGGGGCTGGACGATGCCGACCAAGAAGCCGCTGTCGTTCGAGGGTGTCCACCAGTTCCTGCGGACGCTGTTCGCGGACGATCTGCATGCCAAGCGGGTGCTTTCGCTGGCAGGCGCCACCTTGGGGGTGATCGAGTCTGCGTCTCTCGCGGTTGCCATGATCGGCCAGGGCCTGGCGCTGGCCCGCGGACGCTTGACCAAGCATGCCATCAAGCAGGTGGACCGGCTGCTGTCCAACCCGGGCATCGATGTCGACGCCTTGCTGGCCCACTGGGTGCCGTATGTGGTGGGAAGCCGATCCAGCATCACGGTGGCGATGGACTGGACCGACTTCGACACCGACGGCCAGACGACGATCATGTCCCCGGCGGCGCTTCCGCGCGGGCTGTCGCTGTTGTGCCGCCACGGACGGGCGACGCCGCTGGTGTGGCTGACGGTCGGCACGGCCACGCTGAAGGACCGGCGCCGTGCCTACGAGGATCAGGTGCTGATGCGCCTGGCCGAGGTGTTGCCCGCCGATGTCCGCGTGCGCATCGTGGCCGACCGCGGCTTCGGCGACCAGAAGCTGTATCGGATGCTGACCGACGAGCTGAAGTTCGACTTCGTCATCCGCTTCCGGGGCAACATCAGGTGACCGCCGCCGACGGCGAGGCACGGCCGGCAGCCGAGTGGGTCGGGGCGGGCGGACGCGCGCGCGTGCTGCGCGGCGCCACGGTCACCGCCGCAGGCCATCCGGTCGCCACCGTGGTGTGCGTGCAGGCCAAGGACATGAAGCAGCCCTGGTGCCTGGCTGCCAGCGTCACCAACGAGACCGCAAAGGCGCTGATCAGTCTCTACGGCAAGCGCTGGGGCATCGAGGGCACGTTCCGCGACGCCAAGGACCTGCGCTTCGGCATGGGGATGGGCGCCATGCACGTCAGCACCCCCGATCGGCGCGACCGCCTGTGGCTGATCAACGCGTTTGCGGTTGTGCTGCTGACCCTGCTCGGCGCGGCCGGCGAGGCGCTCGGCTATGACCGGCATCTCAAGTCCAACACGAGCACGCGACGCACCCACTCGCTGCTTCGCCAAGGCAGCATGCTCTACGAACTCATCCCCACCATGCCGGAGCATCGCCTACGGCCCCTGGTCGA
>CAXTUQ010000759.1:0-2679 GCA_964247405.1 uncultured Acetobacteraceae bacterium | reverse complement strand
GACCAGCCCGGCCTCCGTGACCGCGAAGCGGGCCAGGTGGGCCAGCGCGGCGTCGTGCAGGCGGGACCGGCTGGGCACCGGGCCGACGGGTCCGGGCACGCGGCGGGCGCGGCCGGGCTTTGCAGTCTTGGGGGGAAAGTCCGCCATTCCGGCACGATGCCATGGGACAAGCGGCGCCGGAACCCGGACCGACCGTCTAATATGGCCGCATTTTTCCGCAGCGCCGCACTCACCGGAACAGGCGATGGTTGGCTTACGCCTTTATGCTCCGGCCACTGCGGCAAGCATATCCCGGCAGGCGGACGCGATGGCTTCGGGCGCTTCCAGCGGCGACAGATGGCCGACGCCAGGAACCTCGATGAAATGGGTCTGCGGAACGGCCTGGCCGAAAATCCTGCGGAGGCGGCTCGGCTCTTCGACCTTGTCGAGGGAGCCGACCAGCAGCGTCACCGGCACTTCGATGTCGCCGGGCACAATTCCCAGATCCGCGACCATGGTCCGCTCCGTCCACTCGCGCTTGGCGCCAAGGTCGCCGGCGAGCGTGTCCGCGACCACGCCCTGCCGGTCTTCGGCCGGAAGACTTGGGCCCGCGAGGTTGTCGAGCGCCTGCCCGACGCCTTCGACGGAGAGGTAGGACTGGAACATCGCCTGGCGCACCTCTTCCGGGACCGGCATAGGTGTTGGTGGCGCGGGCGCGACGAGTATGAGGCCGCGGACTTCCGGCGGCTTCGCCTTGGCCACGACCTGCGAGACCTTGCCACCCATCGAGTGGCCGACCAGTATGATGCGGCTGAGATTCAGGCGCGCGATGATCGCGAGCACGTCCTCGGCCATGCTGTCCAGGTCGTAGCGGCCATCATTGACGGTAGAGCCGCCCCAGCCGCGCTGGTTGACCGCGATGCAGCGGACGCCGCCGCCCAGCAGGGCGATGACCTTCCGCCAGGTTGCCGCCGACCCGCCCCAATAGTGCAGGAACAGCAGCACGGCATCGCCGGCGGCAACGTTGTGATGGTCTTCGACACGAAGGACTGCACCCTGGACTTCTAGCGTGATCGGCATGTCTGGCCTCGCATTCATCCGCATGAACCTCTGTTCCGAGCGTTTCAAGCGGTTTCCTACGGATTGGTGACGATCAGGCGCCAGCCTTTCCCGGAACCTTCCTGGATCACGTTGGTCGCGGTTCCCGTAAGGACGACCGGCTCCCGTCAGGCGCAGGACGTAATCGATGATGTCTGTTCCAATTTGTCAAACGCCCGAAGGATGCGCTGAACGCAATGCCAAATTTCGCTTATTGAGGGGCGGTCCGCCGAATAGGGTTTGACTTCCCGCGAAAGCACGCCCCATCCTTCCTGCTTCTCCGGGACCGCCCGCGACGGGTCGCAGGGCGCTGACATGGCCCGGGGTTTTGATGCACTGAGGTGCCGAGTTCCCATGATTTCCGCCCTGATGCCGACGTACAACCGTGCCGACCTCGCTTTCGAGCGGGGCGAAGGCGCCTGGCTGTATGCGGCGGACGGCCGACGATTCCTCGACTTCGGCGCCGGCATCGCGACCTCCTCCCTCGGCCACGGCCACCCGCATCTGGTGGCGGCCATCGCCGAGCAGGCCGGGCGGGTGATGCACACCAGCAATCTGTACCGCGTGCCGCAGGCCGAGCGGCTGGCCGCGCGCTACGTGGAGGCGACGTTCGCCGACAGCGCGTTCTTCTGCAACTCGGGCGCCGAGGCGAACGAGGGCATGGTCAAGATGATGCGCAAGGCGATGTCCGAGACCGGACGCGGCGAGCGCTACCGGGTCATCTGCTTCGACGGCGCGTTCCATGGCCGGACGCTGGCGATGCTGGCCGCCACGGGCAACAAGAAGTACCTGGCCGGCTTCGGGCCGGAGGTGGACGGCTTCGACCACGTGCCGTTCAATAACCTGAACGCGCTGCGCGACGCCATCGGGCCGGAAACCGCCGGCATCCTGGTGGAGCCGGTGCAAGGCGAGGGCGGCATCCGCCCGGCGTCGCTCGACTTCCTGCGCGGCCTGCGCGCCGCCTGCGACGAGTTCGGGCTGATCCTGGGCATGGACGAGGTGCAGTGCGGCATGGGGCGCACCGGCAAGCTGTTCGCGCATGAGTGGGCGGGCATCACGCCGGACGTTATGAGCATCGCCAAGGGCATCGCCGGCGGCTTCCCGATGGGCGCGATCCTGGCAACGGAGGCGGTCGCCAAGCACCTGGTGCCCGGCACACACGGCACGACCTTCGGCGGCAACCCGCTGGCCTGCGCCGCCGCCAATGCGGTGCTGGACGTGATCCTGGCGCCGGGCTTCCTCGCGGAGGTGGACTGCAAGGCCCGCACGCTGTGGTCCGCGCTGGAGGCCGTGGTGGCGGAGTATCCGACCGTGCTGACGGAGGTGCGGGGCGCCGGGCTGATTTTGGGATTGAAGGGCGTCGTGCCCAACACGGAGCTGCAGAACGCCTTTACCGCGGAGGGTTTGCTGACCGTCGCGGCCGGGGACAACGTGGTGCGCCTGGTGCCGCCGCTGGTGCTGACCGACGCGGATTGCGAGGCGGCGGTGGAGATGATCCGCCGCGGCGCGCGCCGCTGCCTGCCCACCCCCGCCTCGGCAGCGGCAAAGTGAGCGGGGCGCTCCGGCGCTCCGCCGACAGCGCGGACGGTCGCCGCGCCGGGG
>CAXTUQ010000758.1:0-2681 GCA_964247405.1 uncultured Acetobacteraceae bacterium | reverse complement strand
ATCATCATGTTCGCCGCGTTCTTCGCGGCCTACGCGGTGCTGTCCGGGGAAACCGCGGGCGGCCCGGGCGGGCGGGAGCTGTTCGACCTCCGCAACACCGCGATCGAAACCGGCTGCCTGCTCCTGTCGAGCTTCACCTGCGGCATCGCGACGGTCGGCCTCCAGGCGCGCAAGGGCACCTGGTTCTACGGCGCGATGGCCGTGACCTTCGTGCTCGGCGCCGCCTTCATCGGCCTGGAGGTCAGCGAGTTCGCCGGCATGGCGGCCGGCGGCAACGGCCCACAGCGCAGCGCCTTCCTTTCGGCGTTCTTCACCCTGGTGGGCTGCCATGGCCTGCACGTGACCGCCGGGCTGCTTTGGCTGCTGACCATGATGGCCCAGGTGTTCGCCAAGGGCTACCGCGAGGACATCCTCCGCCGCGTGCTGTGTTTCAGCCTGTTCTGGCACGCGCTCGACATTGTCTGGGTCGCGCTGTTCTCCATAGTTTACCTGATGGGAGCCGGGCAATGAGCCAAGCCGCGCATGACTACGCCGCGAACCGGCCTGACAAGCACGAAGGGGACCGGGCGCCCGGCGACGAGCGGACGGGGGGGGAGGATATCGCGGAGGGCCTTCGCTCCTACGTCATCGGCCTGGCGCTTGCGGTGCTGCTCACCGGCGTGTCCTTCTTCGTCGCGGGCACCTCGCTTGTTTGGCAGCCCAGCATCCCCATCGCGATCTTCGTGCTCGCCCTCGCGCAGATGGGTGTCCACCTGGTGTTCTTCCTCCACATCACGACCGGGCCGGACAACGTCAACAACGTCATGGCGCTCGCCATGGGCGTGCTGATCGTCATCCTGCTCATCGGCGGGTCGCTGTGGATCATGAGCCACTTGAACCACAACATGCTGTCGATGGACCGCATCATGCAGATGCAGCGGTAAATTCCCCCGGTTGGCACCGGCCGCCGGGCTGCGACAGGATCGTCCTGATCGCTGCGCCGCTTTCTCAGTCTCCGTGCAAAGCGACGATGTTATGGGTCACGTAGATTTCGCATCGCTTCACGTCGTAGCGCCGGAGTGGCATCAGATCCCCGTTCAGGCAAAGCCGGAACAGCTTGTAATCGTGCAGGATTTCAAAGAAGTCGCGCATGGTGACGCGCATCGCGATGTCTGCTGGGATGAATTCGAATTGGATGGCCTTGATTGCGCCTCTGTCCAGGGCGCCTTTTGCCCCACGCAACACATTGAGGTCGAATCCCTCGGTGTCGATTTTCAGGAGATCAATCGCGTCGATCCCAGTCTTTGCCATGTAGGCGTCGATCGTCGTCACCTGGACCGTATGCGATACGGTGTCGTGATCGAACATGCCGACCGAGGCTTGTGCAAGGCTGGCCTGAGTGGAGCCGTCGGCCTCCGCAAAGTCATGGAGCTGCATCGTCCCGCTGCTGTCAGAAACGGCCATGTTGACCAATGTGGTGTGCGGCCCGGCGGCACGCTGCTGCAAGGAGGCGAAAGTCTTGGGATGCGGCTCGAACGCATGGATGCGCGACCCCGGCGAGAGCCGGCGCAGCAGCCGCGTGTACGCTCCGTGGTTAGCGCCGACATCAAACAGCACGCCGGTTTTGATGCCAGGCAAGCGACGGCTCAAGAATCGCTCTTCCGCATGGCTCAGCCCATGGCGGCCCTGAAACCCGATGGCAAAGCCATTCCAGCGAAGCGCAAAGTCATAGGCGAGTTCAGCCAGGATTTGCAGGCTTGGCCGGTTGAGAGCGTAGAAAACAGGAAATGCGAGGAATGTCGCAGCCCGCTTGAGGGCGCCATTGGTGAACTTAGGCGTTGTGGGCGCCTGTAAGACGACTGCAGCAGCAGGACTCGCGTCCTGAGTTTCACTGAAGACTCGCTGCGTCGCTTTCATCATCTCGGAGTTCCCATGCAAAGTTCTCAGGGTGACCAGCCAGCGTCGTGAGCCACCGCCTGCCGTGTCCCGGCATCCCAGGACGTGGCGCAAACCTCAGTTGGAATCAATGCCGGAACAACCGATGAGCCGCATGGTTCGGTCTTGAAAGCCGTCCTGCAACCTACCGCAGTGCCATCCCCATGGTGTCAATTTACCTGAACAAAGAGTTCCGGCGCTGTCGGGGGCGGGCCAGCGCCCTCATGAACGAAGGCCCGTCAGCGAGTCGCACCTTCTTGACCCATTCCGATCCGTTCGGGCCAAGGACGGCAGCTAAACCTGGGTGTCTCCGCGCAGCATGGGCACGCAACGGCCGCTCGCCCAGGCGCGTACGCCACCATCGGCATCCCGGTCCGCGCCAGCCCGCATCCGGCTAGGGCGGCCCGTTTCGATCCCTTGCCGGATGTCGAACGCCAGGATCATGCAGTATCTATCGGCGACCTACACTGACCAATTGCTTAAACGGATTTTATGGTAAGTGGAGGCATAACTTGGTTCAGCCATCAAGATTGGCCTAATTGCGGTAGTGTCTCAGTTTAAAATCGGGCAAGGATTCGCAAGGAAATGAATTGTTGATTTTGCAAAAAAATATCGTTTCGGGAATTTCAAACTGAGACACTATCCTAATTGCTTGTCAGTCCTATCGCCCAGCTCTGCCCTCCAACCAGGGGCTACGCATGAAATTCTGTTCGCCGGCTCGTGCCTGAGGCATGATGACGCACTCTCGCACTGGCGAGGGGGCAAGG
>CAXTUQ010000757.1:0-2688 GCA_964247405.1 uncultured Acetobacteraceae bacterium | reverse complement strand
GCCTTGGGCGGGGTGGACTTCTCGACCGGCGCGATCCTCAGCACGCCGCGGTCGATCGTGACGTCCGGCAGCAGGCCGTCCTTGGCGCGGACATCGACGGCCGCCAAGCGCGCGTGCAGCAGGGTGCGGCGGCCCTCGATGAACTGCTCGAAGTCCGTCCCGACCGCGACCGGCAGCGTGCCGGCCCGCAGCAGGTCGTGCAAGGTCTGCTCCGAGATCAGCCGCTCCTCGAAGGAGCGGTAGCGCCGGCTCCCGGCCACCCACACGTCCCCGGCCTGAAGCCGCCCGCGCAACTCGGACAGCACGCAAAGCTCGTAGTGGCGCCGGTCGATGGCGCCGCCCGGCAGCACCAGGTCGCCCCAGCGTCCCCGCACGAAGCCGGTGGGCGCCGCCTTCGGCAGGGTGGCCGATCCCTTGCGGTTCACCTCGCGCAGGGTCTCCACGGCACGCAAAAGCGACGCGACGGCCGGCACGCCCTCGAACTCGAACGCATCCAGAAAGGCGCCGGACCAGCGCCGGATGCCGGCGTAGTGCTCGCCGACATGCTGGAAGGCGTCGAACTCCTCCGGCCGCGCCAGCGCCTCGGCTTCGGCGACGCTGGCCCGGAAGCGCTCCCAGCTGATCACCCCCGTGATGGCTCCAAACGCATCCTGCTTGCTCTCACGGGCGGCGATCAGCGCGGCGCCGACGCGGGCATACAGGCGCACCTTGTCGTTGATGGCCCGGGCGTCAGCCTGGAAGGCGCGAGCCTGGCGGCCCTCGGCGCGGCGGAACATCCCGCCCACCAGCCGGTCGAACAAGTCGATGGCGGCATCGGTCAGGCCGGCGCCGAGGTCCAGGCCGATGGCCACCAGCGTCGCATGGCGGCGCTGCCGCTCGTAGCCGGCGACGTGCTGCACCGTGACGCGCGCCGCCTCGCGCGCGAGCTGGGCCAGCCGCACCTGGTGGATCATGTGCCCGCGGCCCGGCTCGATGCCGAGGCTGCGGACATGCTTCAAGCGCGCGATCAGACCGAGCATGGCGGACGGCTTGGCCGCCTGCGGCACCTGCCGGAGCCAAGTCAGCCAGCTCTGGCCGGTGCTCTCCCGGCGTCCCGTCAGCGCGTCGAGCCGCTTGCGCTGTTCGGCCGACAGGCCGTGGGCCAGCCGGCGGTGCACCTCCCGGCGGGCCTGGTGGCGAAGCTCGGCGCACAGCCGCTCCAGCGCCGAGGGCTTCGGCACCACGATGCGGCGGTCCCGGCAGGTTTGCATCACCAGCTCGGCCAGGCCGGCCAGCCGGTCGTTCTCGATGGCGTTTGGCAGCAATGCGTCCAGCAGCTCGGCCGCGGCGCGGCGGCCGAACGGGCGCAGGCCAAGGTGGTCCTGGCACTCGATGGCGTGGCGCTGCCGGCTCCGCTCGGCCTCGACGTACTCGTCAACGGCGCCTGGGACGACGCCGACCTGTTCGGCCACGAAGTCCACCATGGGAGAGGGCGGACGCTCGCCGGCCCGCAACGCGCGGCCGGGATGGCGCAGGCAGCAGAGCATCAACGCAAAGCCGAGCCGGTTGTGGTCGCCGCGGCAGCGCAGGGCGGCGGCCAGGTCCTTGGCCGGCAACGTGTAGTGGCGCACCAACTCGCGCTGCTCGGTGGGCGGGTCGAACAGCTCCGCAAGCTGGGTTTCGCTCAGTTGCTGCCGTCGCGCCACTCATGCCTCCTGCCCTTTGCGGCCGGCAGACCAGCCGATCCGGGCAAGCGAGTCGAGCAGGGTGCTGCGCTTGATGCCGAACGTGCGGCACACGGCGGCCTTGGTGGCGCCTCCGTCGAGGGAAGCCGTCACCGCGGCCAGCTTCTCGGCGTCGATCGCCACGGGGCGGCCGCCGCGGCGGCCTCGGCGCCGTGCCGCGGCAAGGCCGGCCTGCACGCGCTCCTGGATCAGCGACCGCTCGAACTGGGCCAGCGCGCCGAACACATGGAACAGGAACTCGCCGTGCGGCGTGGTGGTGTCCATCCGCTCCGTGAGCGAGCGGAACGCGACGCCGCGCGCCTTGAGGCTACCCACCGTGGCCAGCAAATGCGGCAGCGAACGGCCGAGCCGGTCCAACTTCCAAACAACCAGGCAATCGCCGGGATGAAGAAAGGCTAGGGCACGGGCCAGCCCGGCACGGTCGCCGCGGCTGCCGCTGGCCCGGTCCTCGAACAAGTGCCGCTCATCAACGCCCGCGGCGAGGAGCGCGTCGCGTTGCAGGTCCATCACCTGCCGGTCGCCATCGCTGGACACGCGCATGTAGCCGACCAGCATGTGCGGAAAACCTCATCGAAGGAGTTGCCGCACAATGCGCCATTCCGACTGGGTTTGTCGCGCATGATTTCGGGCGAAAACCGGCCGTCTCAGGATGGGGCGCACCGGCCCACGGGAATCACCCGTTTGCCGTCACGACCAGGCGGACAGCGTCAACGGCCAGGGTCAGCAAAATGCCCGGTCTGCTTGGTTTCCAAGCCAGCCCGTTCCAGCTTTGTCCGCTTGTGCGTACCAGAAGCCGAGTTCGTCAGTTCTGGCCTCAAGGAACGGGTGCCGGGGCCAACGATCGAGGAGACGCTTGCAAAGCTGGCCGAGAGCATGGCGCAGCAAGCGGCGGCGACCCAGCACCAGGTCGATCAGTCTCGGCAGCAGCACGCGGCGATGCTGGCCCGTCTGGAGGTTGTGGAGC
>CAXTUQ010000756.1:0-2701 GCA_964247405.1 uncultured Acetobacteraceae bacterium | reverse complement strand
GCGTCATGGCCGTGCCGGGCCAGCCAGTCGAACGCCGCGTGGATCTGCCCGACGATGGCCGCAAGCGACGCCTCCGGCGCCAGCGTGTAGCCCGGCAGCGCCGCGGACCAGCCGGACGCCAGCGCGCCCTCCATCAGCGCCGCCGCGCCTTCACGGTCGTTGCGCTGCCAGTAGCCGCCGTGGATGCACACCAGGCAGTCCGATCCCGGCGCACCGGGGAACAGGTCCCAGGCCTCGCGCTGGGTGGCGCCGTAGGCCAGGTTCAGATGCTCCGGGCGTGCCGCACGGAAAGTGGCGGAGTCCGCGCGCAGCGCGTCCATGGCGGCGGGACCGCCGGGGCAGGCGGCGGTGTTGTTGTAGGCGGCGTCCCGCTCCGCACGGCTCATGCGGCCCCAATCGGCTGTGCTCACGGCAACCTCCTGCTCCCAGCGCGGCAGCGCCACCGGGCCTGCCGCGCCGGAAGTTGCCGCTCAAACCGCGAAGCAGGCAAGGCCCTGGGCAAACGCCGGCAGGGTACGATACGCGATGTGCAGGCCGTCGCCATGGCTGATGAGCTGGAACCCGAGTTCGGCCCACAAGGCGCGCAACGCCTGCGCCGAGTAGATCGTCACATGCCCGTTCCGCGGCGCCACGTACCACCAGCCCAGCCCTCGCTGCGCGAAATCGCCGGGCTGCAGCAGGGTCGAGAACACGATGACGCCGTCGGGCTGCGCCCGGGCCGCGACTTCGCGGATCGTGTCCCGGGGGTCGGGCGTGTGCTCCAGCACCTCGAAGCATGTCACCAAGGGGTATTGGCGCTCCGGCGCCACGTCGCAGGCTGGGTTGAACGGGTCATAAACCGCCGCGGCCATGCCGTATCGGCTGGCCAGCAGCGCCGCCAAGGCCCCGTCCCCGCCGCCGAAGTCCAGCACGTCGAGGCCGCGGCACGTCGGGCCGAACAACGTGCCGATCAGCTCCGCCGAAGCGGCGGGACGGCTGCCGGCGAAGTCCGGGTCCACGTCGGCGTAGCCGTCGTTGTAGATCTCGCGGCGGAAGTCCTCCCGGTCTCAGGCGTCGAAGTCGCCGGTGAACAGCAGCGCGCAGGCGGGGCAGCGGTGATAGGTGACGGCCCGGCCGGACAACGGCAGCGCGACGCGGCGCCGGTCCTCGCAGTTCTTGTTGAAATCGACCGATCCCATGGCCGGGGAGGGAGTGCCGCAAGCCTTGCAGGAACGCGGCGCGGCGGCCGCCGGCCGCGAAACCATTGCGGCGGGGCGCGCGATGGGCTGGAGCGCGAGTGCCGCCAGATCGTGCCGGACCTCCGCGATCACCCCGGCCCAATCGTTCGGCCGGTCCTGCCGGACAATGCGCAGGCTGGGGTACCATGGGCTGTCTGCCCGGCCCAGCAGCCAGCGCCAGCAGCCGCGGAAGCGGGACAGCAGCCAGACCGGCTTGCCCATCGTCGCCGCCAGATGCGCCACCGCGGTATCCACCGCGATCACCAAATCCAGCCCGGCCACCCGCGCCGCCGTGTCGGCAAAGTCCTGCACGCCGTCCATCAGGTCGATGGCGCCGAGTTCTGGCGGCGCCGCCGTCCTGCCGGCCTCATGCCGCTGCAGGCTGCAGAACTGCACCCCGGGCAGCCCGGCCAAGTCTATCAGCGCCGCCGGCGGCAGCGACCGTTGCCGGTCGTCGGCGAAGGTCTTACTACCGGACCAGACCAGGCCGACGCGCAGGGCCGGGGCCGCGTCGTCCCACGGCGCGTACTCGTCGGCGTAGGGCAGGGCCGGCGGGACACTGTCCAGCGTTGTACCGAGCAGGCGCGGCAGGCTTAGCAGCGGGCAGGCCACATCGAACGCCGGCAGCACGCCGCCGACCGCCACGACCTGGTCCACGCCGGGCACCGCGCGCAGCAACCGGGCGAGCGACGGCTGCACGGCCAGGATCACCCGTCCTGCCCGGGCCGCCACGAGCGGCGCGTAGCGGACGAATTGCAACGTGTCGCCGAGGCCCTGTTCCGCGTGCAGCAGGATCGTGCGGCCGGCGATGTCCTCGCCTTCCCAACGCGTGACGGCCGTGAGCCAGGCTGGATTGCCTTTCAGAAGCAGCCGCCATTCATAGTGATCCCAAGTCTCCGGCGTCAGTCGCCCCAGGGACAGGAGGGTGACGGCCAAGTTGTGCCGCGCCACCGCGCTGTCCGGCGACGCGGCCACCGCGTTCCGCCCGGCGCGCACCGCGTCCTCGAACCGGCCAAGGCCCTCAAGCGCGATGGCGCGGTTCACCAGCGCCTCGAAACAGTTGGGCCGCAGTTCCAGCGCATGGTCGGCTACCGCCAAGGCCTCGGGATAGCAGCCGAGCGCGATCAGCACGCAGCTCAACGTGGTGGCATGGGCGGGATTGGGCGCCAGGCGGAAAGCGTTGAGGCAATGCACCATGGCCTGCGCCGCATCGCCGTGGGCGAGCAGGGCGTTGCCCAGGGCGGACTGGATCGCGGGGTCGTCGGGCCGTAGCTCCGCCGCCATGAACAGCGCGCCGATGGCCGGCCCGGTCCGGCCCAGCGCCAGCAGCGCCCGGCCGTTCAGCGCGAGGATGCGCACGTCGCCGGGATGGCGCTGGCAGGCGGCGGTCAGCAGCACGGCCGCGTCCTCCGCGTGGCCGGCGTTGAGCAGGGCCTCCCCTTCCGCCACGGCGCGGTCCGCCGGGTTGGGATGCAGCCGCATGG
>CAXTUQ010000755.1:0-2726 GCA_964247405.1 uncultured Acetobacteraceae bacterium | reverse complement strand
AACGGGCCAATCGCATGGCACTCGATTCGGTTATTCCCGGATGAACCCTAAGCTGAAGAAGCAACCGCCGAAACTGCCGTTCCACCTTTACGCGGTTCCGCTGCCGCCGCCTTAGCGGGGCGGCGGCAGCGCGGCTGGCTACTGCCGGCTTACGAGCGCCTGCAGTTCGGCCGGCACCTGGCCGTAATCGGCGGTGCTGGCCACCAGTGGGCTGATCGGGGTGGGACCAAGGGACGCCTGCAGCGCGACGCCCTGTGGGCTGAACAGCAGTTGCAGGAACTGCACCGCGGCCGTGTGGTGCGTCGCGTTTTGCAGGATCGTGAGGCCCCACACCGCGTGGGTGGCGGGGATGGCGACCTTTGGCGCGGTGTCGGGCAGCCCGAGGCCAGGGACCACGGTGAACACCTGGCTGTAGTGCCGGTTCCGGCGGGCATCCCCGAGGTTGACGGCGGGCGGCAGCCGGACATAGCGGTAGGTGGAGGGGTTCGCCTGGTAGGCCGTGTAGGCGCTGCTCTCATAGACGATCTGGTAGTCGTAGCTGGTGCCGAGCACGTCGGTGGGCCGGGTGATCGTGTAATGCTGCAGGAGCGTGTTGTACAAGGCAGGCTGGGAATACCGCAGCGCCGCGAGCTGGAAGATCATGTCCACCCGGTAGCCGGTCGGGTCGAGGAAGGGGTTGGTGTCCCCGATCAGCACGCCAGGCTGCGTGACCTGCTCATACCAGTTGGCGGCGGCCGTGGGGACCGAGTTGGGTGGGCTGAACGGCGCGTCCAGCCCGGCGATGCTGTCCGCGTTGCGGCTGTCCGTGGAGTAGGCGAGCACCAGGCTGCCTTCGGCGAACGCGATCGTGTAGTTCGCCAGCCCCGCCGGCTGCAGCAGCAGGCTGATGTCCAAATAGTCGGCGGCGGCGAAGATGTCGGCGGGCTCCCCGCCGGCGCTGATCCGCCGAGCGGCGTCGAGGCTGCCGGCTGCCACGTCCGTGACGCAGGCGCCCGTCTGCTGGGTGAACAGCTTTTCAACGGCGGTGAACTCCGCCGACAGGCTGCCGGCGTGGTAGATGATCAGCGTGTTCGGATTGGAGGCGCAGTCCGTTTGCGCATGGGCGGGGTGCCCGGCGCCAAGCGCAAAGGCGGCCGTGCCGAGGAGGGCCAGTTTCAGCGTTGCGGAGTGGGTCATGGTTCGATCCATCGTTGAAAAGGTTGCCGCCGGAGCGGAGATCAGCGTTTCGGCTGACAGCGTGCCGCCCTTGACGCTGTTTGCGCCTCGAAGCCAGAACCTGGATGCGCGCACTATGGCGCCGTCCCGTTCAGCCCGAAGCCGGCCCGGGTGAACGCTTCGCGCGCTTGCGGTCCGGAGAGGAAATCCAGGAACGCCCGTGCGGCCGGCGTGTCGTGCGCGCGAACGACCGCGAACGGGTAGGTGACAGGCGGATGGCTTCCGGCCGGGAAGGTGCCGGCCACGGCGACGCCCGGGTCGGCGGCGGCGTCCGTCGCATACACGATGCCGGCGGGCGCCTCGCCGCGGTCAACCAGCAGCAGGGCGGAGCGCACGCTGTCGGCCCGGGCCAGCCGCGGCTGCGCCCGTTCCCACAACCCAAGCGACTTCAGCGCCGCCTCCGCGTAGATGCCGACGGGCACGTGGGCCGGGTCGCCGGTCGCGAGCCGTCCGCCGGGACCCAGCAGGCCATCGAGGTCGAGGCCAGGCCCGACCGGCACGGTCCGCGCGCGGTCTTTCGGCACGACCAGGACGAGGCTGTTGGTCAGCAGGCTGCGCCGCGTCTCGGGAACGATCAAGCTGCGCTGCTGGAGCCAGTCGGCCCATTGCTCGTCGGCGGAGGCGAACACGTTGGCGGGCGCCCCGGCCTCGATTTGCCGGGCGAGCGTGGAACTGCTGGCAAAGGAGAAGCGCGGGGCCGCTTGGCCGCTGGCCGCCCACAGCCGGCCGATCTCCTGCAGCATTTCGGTGAGGCTCGCGGCCGCGAACACGGTCAGCGGCGGCTCCTGCGCAGCCGCCGGGCGGATGGACGCGCCTGCGGTCACGACCGTGCCGGCGAGCATGGAGGCAAGGCGGCGGCGGAGCATCGCGGTCCTTTGCTTTGGAGGGATCAACCCGTCAGGGTCCGAAGACAGGCGGTGCCGGACGCGCCTTCACTGCGGCGCCCGGCCTGCGGGCAACGCGACCGGGATCAGCCCGTGCCGCGCCAGGATGGCCTGGCCCGGCGCGGACATGACGAACAGCGCGAAGCGCGCGGCGGCCGGGTTGGCGGACAGCACGGTCATCCCGTACTCCGGGCCGACCTCCAGCTCGGGCGGCAGCGGCACGGCGGCGAGGTCCGGGACAGT
This sequence comes from uncultured Acetobacteraceae bacterium, assembly GCA_964247405.1. Taxonomy (GTDB): domain Bacteria; phylum Pseudomonadota; class Alphaproteobacteria; order Acetobacterales; family Acetobacteraceae; genus CAHJXG01. The sequence continues at coordinate 384 of CAXTUQ010000755.1, read as the reverse complement.
GCGGCGCAGCGTGTCCGCGCCGCTGCAATAGCCCAGCATGACGTCGGCGCGGCCGGACAGGAACACGCCCTCGCTCGGCCCCTGGCCCGGCACCAGCGGCGCCATGGAGGGGCCGCCCACGAGCTGCTGCGCCTTGCCTTCCAGCGTGGCGCGGGCGCCGGGGCGCACCTGCTCGGCGCGGGCGAACACGGCAAGCGCATAATCGCCGCCGGGGTCCGCGCCCGGCGTGCTGGTGGCGAGCTTGACCGCCGGGTCGAGCAGGCGGTCGAGCAGGTTGGCCTGCGAAAGCCCGAGGCGTCCGCGGCCCAGCGCGCACATGCGGTTGCGCGCGAACAGCACCACGGGCGTGCCGCGGCCGGCCGCGGCACGCCCGTGGTGCTGTTC
>CAXTUQ010000754.1:0-2726 GCA_964247405.1 uncultured Acetobacteraceae bacterium | reverse complement strand
GGCCGGGCCTCGCTCGACGCCGCCTGCTGGCTGTTCGGCGCGGAGAACCCGGCCGCCGCCGGGCACGCCCCTTGAGCGCGCCGGACCTCGCGGCCCTGGTCGCGCGCTGCCGCGTCTCGCCGGGCGATGCGGTGCGCCTGGACGACCATGACCCGGCGGGCCGCATGGGGCTGTCCAAGGCGGACACCGAGGCGATGCTCGCCGCGGGCGCCGAACGCCTCGCAGTGCTGCATGGCCGGCTGTTCGCGCAGCGCGCCTGGTCGGTGCTGCTGGTGCTGCAAGGCATGGACACCAGCGGCAAGGACGGCGCGATCAAGCGGCTCGCGGCCGGGCTGAACCCGCAGGGCCTGCGCGTCACCTCCTTCGCGGCGCCCAACGCCGAGGAGCGCTCGCACGATTTCCTGTGGCGCGTCCACCGCGCCCTGCCGCCGCGCGGCATGGTGGGCATGTTCAACCGCAGCCACTATGAGGACGTGCTGGTGCCCCGCGTGGACCCGGGCGGGCTGGCGGCGCTGGGCCTTCCGGCCAGCCTGACCGGGCCGGAGTTCTGGACCCACCGGCTCGGCGCCATCGTCGGGTTCGAAAGCGCCCTGGCCCAGCAGGGCATCGCGCAAGCCAAGATTTTCTTGAATTTATCCCGGGACGAGCAGCGCAAGCGGCTGCTGGCCCGGCTGGACGATCCCAGCAAGCATTGGAAATTCGACCCGTCGGACACCGCGGCGCGCGACCGCTGGGCGGAGTACCGGTCGGCCTATGAGGCGGCGATGGGCGCGACGGCGACGGCCTCGGCGCCCTGGTTCATCGTGCCGGCCGACAGCAAGCCGGTGGCGCGCGCCCTGGTGCAAGCCATCCTGCAAGTGACGATGGAGGGCCTGGACTTGGACATGCCGGCCCCGTCGCCGGAACGCCTGGCGCAGATGGCGGAGGCGCGGAAGCAGCTCATGGGGTGATCCGCGCTAAAGCTCGACCTGGGTGCCCAGCTCGACAACGCGCTTGGGCGGGATCTGGAAGTAGCTCGACGCGCTCACGGCGTTGCGGGTCATGAAGGCGTAAAGCCGTTCCCGCCACCGGGGCATTTCCGGATGCACGGTAGGCACCGGCGTTTCGCGGCCGAGGAAGAATGACGTTTCGGCGATGTCGATGGGGAACTCCGCCCGGTGCGCGTCCAGCGCCGCCGGCACGTCCGGCGCTTCCGCAAAACCGAAGCGTAGGGTGATCTCCGTGAAGCCCTTGTCAACCGGCTGCACCGTCATGCGCTGGTCGCCCTGGACGAAGGGCACCCGCTCGGTGATCACCGTCAGCAGCGCGATGCGCTCATGCAGCACCTTGTTGTGCCTGAGGTTGTCGGTCAGCGAGTAGGGCGCCGTCGCCCGGCGCGCTGCGAGGTAAACCGCCGTGCCCTTCACCCGGGGCAGCGCCGGGTCGAGCCGGGCCAGGAACTGGTCGATCGGCAGGTTCTCCTCGCTGGTGCGCTCCAGCACGATCTGCCGGCCGCGGCGCCAGGTGGACATCAGCGTGAACACGATGACCCCGACCAGCAGCGGGAACCAGCCGCCCTGCGGGATCTTCACCGCGTTGGCCAGGAAGAAGGAAAGGTCCACGACGAAGAAGCAGCCGATCACCGCCGCCGTCAACGGCACGCTCCAATGCCACAGCCGGCGGGCAACAAGGGCGAGCAGGCCCGTGGTGATCACCATGGTGCCCGCCACCGCGATGCCGTACGCCGCCGCCAGGTTGTCGGAGGACCCGAAGGCCAGCACCAGCCCGATCACGCACAGCATCAGCAGCCAATTGATCTGCGGCACATAGACCTGGCCGATGGCCTCCTCCGACGTTTGGTGGATGTCGAGCCGGGGCAGCAGGCTGAGCTGCATCGCCTGCTGCGACAAGGAGAACGCGCCGGAGATCACCGCCTGGGACGCGATCACCGTGGCCGCGGTGGCGAGCACCACGACCGGCACCAGCGCCCAGTCCGGGAACAGCTTGAAGAACGGCATGTCGGTCATGTCGGGGTGGGCAAGCACGAGCGCACCCTGGCCGAAGTAGTTGAGCGCCAGCGCCGGCAGCACGAAGGCGAACCAGTCGAGCCGGATCGGGCCGCGGCCGAAGTGCCCCATGTCGGCATACAGCGCCTCCGCCCCCGTCATGGCGAGGAACACCGAGCCGAGCGCCAGGAAGCCGATGACGCCGTGACCGAACAGGAAGCGGAGGGCATGGAACGGGTTGAGCGCCGCCAGCACGCCGAGGTTCTGCACCACCTGCACCAGCCCAGCCGCCGCCAGCACCGCGAACCACGCCGCCATCACCGGGCCGAAATACGCGCCGATACGCTCGCTGCCCCGGCTTTGCACCGCGAACAGCCCGATCAGCACGGCAATGGTGATGGGGATCACGTAGGTCTTGAGGGAAGGGGCGGCGACCTCCAGCCCTTCGATGGCGCTGAGCACGGAGATGGCCGGGGTGATCATGCCGTCGCCGTAGAACAGCGCGGCGCCGGCGATGCCGACCATGAGCAGAACGGTGCGCCGGCGCCCATCCGCCTCCGAATGCGCGGCCAGGCCGAGCAGCGCCATGATGCCGCCCTCGCCGTCGTTGTCGGCGCGCATGACGAACAGCACGTACTTGACGGTCACGACGATCATCAATGCCCAGAACACGAGCGACAGCAGGCCCAGCACCGGCTCAGAGGCGTTGCCGCCGCCAGCCGTCTTGAGGCACTCGCGCAG
>CAXTUQ010000753.1:0-2734 GCA_964247405.1 uncultured Acetobacteraceae bacterium | reverse complement strand
GTTCGCGAACAAGCGCCTGCCGGAAACCTATGCCATGGGGCCGATCCTTGGTGGCGCGATTGTCACCGGCACGCCGGGCCAGGTTTTGCACGCGGGCGGCGCGCGGGTGCCGCTGCTGATCGGCACGACCGGGGCCGACATCTCGTTGGCGACGCCGCCGGACGCCGACCCGTTCTCGGTCTTCGGGCCGGATCGGGCGCGGGCGCAGGCGGCATACGGGGCAGAGGGCGCGCCGGTCGCCATCGGCGCCGACTTCACCATGCAGGAGCCGGCGCGTTTCGCCGCGCGCGAGGTGGCGCGCGCCGGGCTGCCGGCCTGGCTGTACCGCTTCGATTACGTCGCCCTGTCGGAGCGGGCGAACACGCCGGGCGCGCCCCATGCGAGCGAGCTGGCCTACCTGTTCGGCACGCTGCCCGCCCGGTATCCGGGTGCTGTCGCGCCGCAGGACCAGGCCGCTTCGACCCTGTTCCGCCAAGCGGTCGCCCAGTTTGCACGGAGCGGCGACCCGAACGGCCCGGGCCTTCCCCCCTGGCCGCGGCACGACCCGGCGCATGAGGGCATTATGCTGTTCCCGCAGGAGGGCGGCGCGCAGTTCGGTCCCGACCCGTGGCGCGACCGGCTGGATGTGGTCGAGCAGGCACAGCCCGCGCACGTCCGCCCCTATCAACCGGAGATGACTCACTGAAGTGTGTCCACCTGGTTCGATGGCAAGCGCAATCTATCTTGATGAGGGTCGCCCAGATCCGCCGTGCGGGAACGGCGTTGCACCCCGATCAACAATGGAGTGCAGCATGAGTGGTTCAAATGTGGTGATGGACGTGTACTTGACCGGCCTCCGCAACCAGCACGCCGTCGAGACGCAGGCGATCGGCACCATCAAGAACGAGTTGAGCCGGATGGAGCCATATCCGGACCTGCATGCGAAGATGCAGCAAGAAATGGAGCGGTCCACTACCCAGGCGGCCCGCCTGGACGACCTGCTGTCCAAGCACGGCACCAGCAAATCGGTCGCAAAGGAAGCAGTGACGGGAACCGTCGCCACTGTGGCTGGCTTCGTCCATGCCGGGTCATCGGACGAGGTGTTGAAAAACGTCCTCGCGGCGGTCGGCTTTAAAGCATACGAGATCGGTTCCTACAAGGTTCTGCTCACCTTGGCAGACGCCGCTGGCGCGACGGAGGACAAGACAGTGCTGGAACAATCGATGAAAGAGGAGCAGGAAATGGGCGATTGGCTCGGCAGCAACCTGCCCAGCTTCGTGCAGGCTTTCCTCAAGCAACGGGCAGCATAACGGATCGATCAGGTCGCTGGCGCTTCGTTAAGCGCCAGCAATCGGCCATTGCTCGGAATCCAGTGACGCCCGGCGGTTGGCTGACACGCACGGCATCTCAAGCCGTTGCATATCCGCCGCTTTCTCCTCATGCTGCCCAGCATGTCGGAGATTACGTCTTTCGACCGATAGACTCGCTAGGCCGATGCCGCGGCGCTTGCGTTCCGCATCCATGCCGGGCAGCTCCGCAAGGGAACGGCGACGCCCTACGCGTCGCATTTGCTCGCCGTCGCCTCGATCGTGCTGGAGCACGGCGGCGACGAGGATCAGGCCCGTGCCGCCCTGCTGCATGATGCCATTGAGGATGGCGGGGCCGAGTGGGAAACGGCGATCCAGGACGGGTTCGGCCGCCGGGTCGCTGGCATCGAGCGCGCCTGCACTGACGCCGACACGCAGCCCAAGCCGCCATGGCGTGCCCGCAAGGAAACCTACCTTGCCCACCTTGAGGGCAGGAGGACGGACGCGTTGCTGGTTTCGGCGGCGGACAAGCTGCACAACGTCCGGGCGATCGTGTCCGACCTGCGCACGCATAGGGCGGGCGTGTTCTCCCGTTTCAATGCCGGACAGGACGGGACGCTGTGGTACTACGGCGCGTTGGCGAAGGTGCTCGCCCGCCGCCTGCCCGGGCCTCTGGCGCGCGAGCTGTCCGACACCGTCGTCCAGATGCAATCCCTCGCTGCGAAGCCTATCGGCCCAGCTTGAGGCAAGCCTCGTTCAAGGCCGTGGGCCTGCGGCTGTGGCGGCGTTCATTCATGTCCGATGAGCTTTTCGCGTGGTTGCTGTTTGCCGTGCTGGTCGGGGGAGTCGGCTGGCTGCTCGGGATCGCCGCGTTTTTCCGTGCTGGCCGGGCGTTGCGGGAGGTCGCGGCGTTGCGCGTCGCCTTGACGCAATCTCCGGATCGCGTGTCGGAGCAGCCCGTCGCGGCCCCGGCATTGATCGAGCCCCCGGTTGTGCCCGCGACCGCAACGCAGACCGGGCCGGAATTGGATGGCGCCCCGGTCCCGCCGTCCGGCCTGCCGCCCCCAACGCCGCAGCAACCCAGGCGGCGCGACCTCGAAGAACTCGTCACCGCGCGCTGGGGGGTGTGGCTGGGCGCCGCCGCCTTGCTGTTCGCAGGCGTGTTCCTGATCCGCCACGCCGTCGAGGAGAACTGGCTGGGACCCGCGGTGCGCTGCACTGCCATGGCGTTGCTGGGCTTCGTCCTGATTGGCGGCTGGGCGCTGACCCGGCGCCCCGCCACGATGCTGCCCTACCCCGACCAGGTGCCTGCCGGCTTGGCGGCCGGGGGCATAGTGATCCTGTTCGGCGGCGCCTATGCGGCCAGCGTCCTTTACGCGTTGGTGCCGTCCTCACCGCAGCGGGCTGCGCTGTCCAAGCGGTCTGACAGATGAGGAATGGGCGTTGGC
>CAXTUQ010000752.1:0-2735 GCA_964247405.1 uncultured Acetobacteraceae bacterium | reverse complement strand
CATGCAGGCCGTCCCGAAGCTGCATGTCCTTCACGTCGCAGAGGTAAGCATCGAGCCGGGCCAGCGCGTCCTCCTCCACTGTGTCGCGCGGCACGCCGCTCTCGGCCAGCAGCCCGGCCGAGGCGGCGCGCTCCAGGATTTCCCGCCGCAGCAATCCGGCGCGGCGGCGGTCCAGGCCGTCGGCCGCGGCGTACTCGTCGATCAAGCGCTCCAGCGCCGCCGCCTCGCCATGCGACGCTCCCTCGCCGAGCGGCGGGGTCAGGTGGCCGATAGTGACGGCGCCCAGGCGGCGCTTGGCGGCGGCAGCCTCCCCGGGGTTGTTGACGATGAACGGGTTGATGACCGGCACGCCGCCCGACAAGGCGCGCGGCAGGCAGGACGGCGACAGCGTTACCGCCTTGCCGGGCAGCCATTCCAGCGAGCCATGCGCGCCCAAATGCAGGATGGCATGCACGTCGAGTCCGTGCCGCATCCACAGGTAGAAAGCGAGATAAGCGTGGCCGGGCACTTGGTCGGGGTCGTGGTAGGACGCCCGCCGGTCCGCGCCGCCTCGGTCGGGCTGGACCGCGACGGTCAGGTTGCCGAGTTGCAGGTGCTGCAGGGCGAAGTCTCCCGCCGGCTCGCCCCAGGCAGCGCGCACGCTGGCCCGCACGGCGGCCGGCAAGGTGGCGAACAGGCGCTCGTATTCGGCCAGCAGCAGCATGGGCGTGGGCGCCGCGTGGCACAGCGCGTTCACCAGCGCGCGCTGATCCGGCAGGTCGCCCGTCGTGAACCCGGCGTCGCGCAGGTCATGCAGGATGCCATGGAGGCTGGCGAAGCTGTCCAAGCCCACCGCATGGCCGCGCTGCCCGCCGACACCGGGATAGTCGGACAGCACGACCGCCACCCGCCGCTCGGCGCGCGGCGTTTGGGCCAGGCGGACCCACCCCGCCGCGCGGTCCGCCGCCAGCGCCACGCCGTCGGGATCGGGACGGTGCACGGTGCGGGCGTATTGCAGCGCCGGCAGCGCCGCTTCCTCCTCCTTGAAGGAGACCGCGCCCGTCAACAGCCGCCCGTCGAGTTCCGGCAAGACGACCTGCATCGCCAGGTCGGTGGGCGACACCCCGCGCGGCGAGTCCTGCCATCCCGCCCGCGACGATCCCGCCAACACCAGTTGCAGCACCGGCGCACCTGGCGCGTCGAGCGGCGATCCCACGTCGCCCTGCCGCGCCGCGAACCCGGTGGCGTTCAGCACCACCGCCGGACGCCAGGCGCGGAGCGTGGCGGCGGCGTAGGCCGCGCTCTCGGGCGCCTTCAGGCTGGACACATAAAGGGCACCGGCCGCCAGGCCCCGGGCGCGCAGCGCGGCCATCACGGCCTCAACCGGGGCGATGTCGGCCGAAAGCAGGTGCGAGCGGTAGAACACCACCGCCGCCAGCGGCCGGTCGGGAACGAGGTCGAGCGCATGGACCCCATGCTGCGGCACCGGCTCGGCCAAGTCCCGCGGGTCCGGGCACAGGCCGGCCCAGTGCGACGCGAGCCGCAGCGCCCGCGCCATGTTGGCCGGGCCGCCGTGGCGGAAGCAGGCGTCCATGCGCGCCAGCGCATCAGGTTCCATGGTGGACAGCGCCGCCAGGCGCGGGTCGTCGAGGCCATCGCCGGGCAGCAGGGCGAGCGCGATGCCCCGGGCGCGGCACAGCGCCGCCACCTCCTCCGCCCCGTAGCGCCAGTAGTCCAGCCCGCCCAGCAGCCGCACCACCATGCAGCGCGCATGGGCCGCCACCTGCTCCAGATAGAGATCCACCGACATCGGGTGCCGCATCCGCCCGAGGCTTGCCAGACGCAGACCCGGCGCCCCGGCCATCGCCTGCCACGCGCCCGCCAGCGCCCCCAGGTCGGCGTCGGAGAACGACAGCATGACGACGTCGGCCGCGGTCTGGCCGAGGTCGCAGGCGGCGGCGTCCTCGTCCAGCGTGCGCGCCTCTCGGACCAGCAGGTGCATGGCGTCAGGCGTTCACGCCGGCCTCGATGGCCGCGCGGTCGAGTCCAGTCTCGCCGATGACAACCAAGTGCCCGAGCCGCGCCTCCCCGGGCGCCCAAGCGCGGTCGAACTCCTTGCGGAACCGGGCGCCGACACCCTGGATCGCCAGCCGCAGCGGCTTGCCCCGGACAGCGGCGAAGCCCTTGATGCGCAGGATCTGGTGCGCCTCGGCGACCGACCGGAGCCGGGCGAGCAGCGCGTCGGGCGCGTCCGTTTCGGGGATCGGCACCACGAAGCTTTCGAAATCGTCGTGCTCGTGCACGCCGTCCTCAGAGTCATGGTGAGACGGGCGGGCCGCGAGGTCGTCCTCCGCCGCGGCGTGCAGGCCCAGCAGCACCGCCGGATCGACCCGGCCTTCCTGCGCCGCCACCGTCCGCACGGCGCGCGGCAGCCCGGCGGCCACCGTCGCGCGCACCCGCGCCAACGCTTCGGCATCGAGCAGGTCGGCCTTGTTCAGCACCACCAGGTCGGCGGATTGCAACTGGTCCTCGAACACCTCCGCCAACGGGTTGTCGTGGTCGAGGCCGGGGTCGGCCAGGCGCTGCACTGCCACCGCGTCCGGGTCGTCGGCGAAGCGCCCGGCGGCGACGGCGGGACCGTCCACCACGGCGATCACCCCATCTACCGTGACGCGGGAGCGGATGCCGGGCCAGCCGAACGCCTTGAGCAGCGGCTTCGGCAATGCGAGGCCCGAGGTCTCGATCACGATATGCTC
>CAXTUQ010000751.1:0-2741 GCA_964247405.1 uncultured Acetobacteraceae bacterium | reverse complement strand
GCGACGCTCTACCTCAACATCATCGAGGAACGCGGCGAAAGCCGCAACAACCACTAGGAACCTGCTTGAGTGCGCCTTTGCGCCTGGTCTCCATCTGATCTCCTGGTGATCACAGGAACCGCCTGGCAGGGCGGAGTGAGGAGGCAAGGCGGAGTGAGGAGAAGGATGTGGAAAGGCGTATCGGGCGCGGCATGACATGCGCCTGACAGGGGTTGTGTCTATGCACGCCATTGGCCAGGTGGCGCGATGGCTGGAGCGCGCGGACCCGCCGCGCAGTGAATAGGCGGCCTCGTGTGCGGCTGCGGTGCGGGTGCTGGCCTGGCACCTGCGTGTGGGCAGGGCCTGGCGGGCCCTGCCTCCTGGCCTGGTACATTGGCGCACCGTTTACGGCTGGCTGCGGCGCTGGCAGGGTCTGGGTTTGTTGGATGCGTTGCCGCGCCATGTGACGGCCCTAAGCCGCCGTGCCGTGGGGCGCAGGCCCGGACCGCGCTTGGCCGTGACCGGCACGCAGTCGATCCCGTGCAACACGGCGTACGGGCCACGAGGTTGCGATGCGGCCAAGAAGGTTGGGGGCGCAAGCGCATGGCGCTTGTGGACGCGGACGGCACCTGGCTCGCCATCGCCGTCGTGCTTGCGAGCGTGTAGGACCGGGACTGCCTGGAAGGCACCCGTCCGGTGAGGGCCGCGGTCAGGCAACGATCTGCTGAGGTCTGGGTGCCGACCAGTTCGTCAGCATACGGCGGCGCGTTCCCCGATTGAGGAGAAGTCATGACCATCTATACCGGCCCTGTGTTCGACATGGCGCGCATCCAGTTCGGGACCATCGCCGACCACCTCGGCATTCCGGAGGATGAGCGCGCCCGGTTGCTCTACCCCAAGCGCGCCATTGCCGTCGCGATTCCCGTCCATATGGACGACGGCCGCACCGAGGTGTTCCAGGGCTACCGAGTGCAGCACCACCTCACGCTCGGGCCGACCAAGGGCGGCACGCGCTTCTCACCCAGCCTCGACATAGGCGAGGCGGCGGCGCTCGCGATCTGGATGAGCTGGAAATGCGCGCTGGCCGGGCTGCCCTATGGCGGCGCCAAGGGTGGCGTCACCTGCGACCCGCCCGCGCTGTCGCGGCGCGAGCTGGAAGCAGTGTCCCGCCGCTACATGCAGGAGATGATCCCCTTTGTCAGCCCGCAGACCGACGTGATGGCACCGGACATGGGCACCAACGAGCAGGTGATGGCCTGGTTCATGGACACCTACTCCATGCACCACGGCCATGCCGTCAACGAGATCGTCACCGGCAAGCCGGTCAGCCTGGGCGGCACCGAAGGGCGGCGCGAGGCCACTGGGCGCGGCGTTGCCTACCTGACCAGCCGCGTATGCGACACGATCGGGCTGCGCTCCCAGGAGTGCACGGCCGTCGTCCAGGGTTTCGGCAACGTGGGCAGCGTGTCGGCTTACACGCTGGCCCGCCGCCATGGCGTGACAATCACCGGCCTCAGCGACCACACCGCCGCCCTCTACGATCCGGCTGGGCTGCCGCTCGACGCCATCGAAGCGCATGTGCGCGAGACGGGCGTGCTGGCCGGATTTACCAAGGAGATGGGCATCGACCCGGGCGAGCTGCTCACCCAGCCTTGCGACATCCTGGCGCCGTGCGCCGTCGAGCGGGTCATCACGGCCGAGAACGCTGGGAAGCTGCGCTGCCGCATCCTCGCCGAGGGAGCGAACGGCCCGACGACGCCCGATGCCGACCTCGTGCTGGAGCAGCGGGGAGAGGTATTCGTCATCCCAGACATCCTGTGCAACGCGGGCGGCGTCATCGTCAGCTACTTTGAATGGGTGCAAGACCTGCAGCGCCTGTTCTGGTCGGAGACCGAGGTCAACGACCGGCTGGAGCGGCTGCTGGAGGGGGCGTTCATGCAGGTGACGCGCCGGGCCGCGGCCAAGCGCGTGCCGATGCGCACGGCCGCCATGTCCATCGGGGTCGAGCGGGTGCGCGCCGGCAAGAAGCTGCGCGGCCTGTTCCCGTGAGGGACTGCTTTATTCGACGGCGATGATACGGCGGTCTTGCAGACGGGTGAGCGCCCCGGTGCGGATGTCGAAACGGAAGCCGTGCAACGCCGGCCGGCCCGCAGCGACAGCTTGCGCAAGCCAGGGGGACGAGCCAGGTTCGAGAGCGACAGGCGCACGATCTCCCGCTCGCAATGGCCGAGCGGGCCGTCGGTCCAGGGCGGCTCAGGGGTGTCGACAAGACGGATCGCGCGATGCGCATCCAAGGCTCGACGAAATCCCGGGCTTGCTCCGGCGCGTCCTCGACCAGAACCTGGCACGACGGCCCCGCGCAAGCCCGAGCACGCGCACGCCGAACATGGTCTGCGAATCGACCCGCAAGTCCGAGCAGGAGATCACCAGGGTTCCCGGCTGCTGCCCCCTGGTGGCGAGCGTCTCGTAGCGGGCGTGCTTGGCGGGCCAGGTATCCGCGCGGAAGCGGCGGTAGCCATCGATGAGGTCGTCCACCGGGCGGATCATGCGGGTACCCCCTCCGCTCGCCCCGATAACCTGCACAACCCCGATTTTAAAATGGATGGCCGCTCGTATGAGCTGCGGACGAACTGCAAGGGAGTTTCTCTGCCCCTGCACGGCGGAGCATGCAGCGAGGAGCGCAAGCAGCGTCCCGTCCCGGCCCGTCCGCCAGCAGGTCTGAACCTCCGTCGCTTTGGTGGACGGGTTACGCTGCGCTTGCT
>CAXTUQ010000750.1:0-2752 GCA_964247405.1 uncultured Acetobacteraceae bacterium | reverse complement strand
CCCCGGGCGCGGATCGTGTTCATCGCCGAGATCGGCGTTCTCTCGGCGGACGAGATCGGCAGGGCCATGGAGGGCTGCGTGCGCCCGGCGAAGGCGGGGACCTGAACCTGTATTCGGACACGCAGGTCCCGAAGGCGGCTGTCCGTACGGCCCAGGCTGTGAGATGCTGCTGCCATGACGATCGGCATTCTCGAGACGGGCCGCCCTCCAGTGGCATTGCGCGCCCAATGGGGCACCTACGACGACATGGTCCGCACCATGCTCGGCCGCGACCGCACATACCGCAGCTACGACGTGCAGGCCGGCGCGCTTCCGGCCGATCCCGGCGAGTGTTCGGCTTACGTGATCACCGGGTCTCCGGCGGGCGTGTACGACGACCTCCCTTGGATTCCGCCGTTCCTCGACTTCCTGCGCAGGGTTCGGGGCCGGGCGAAGCTTGTCGGCATCTGCTTCGGTCATCAGGCGATGGCCAAGGCGTTCGGCGGTGAGGTCGTGAAGTCGCCCAAGGGCTGGGGGCTCGGCATGCACCGCTACGAAATCGTCGAGCCGCCGCCCGGCATGAGCGAGCCGTTGGCCTTTGCCATCCCGGCCTTCCATCAGGACCAGGTCGTGACGCTTCCACCCGGCGCGCGGGTGCTCGCCGCCAGCGAGTTCACGCCGTTCGCCTCGATCGGCTACGACGACGACACAGTGTCGGTGCAGGGCCACCCGGAATTCAGCCCCGCCTTCTCCGCCGCCCTGATCGAGGCGAAGCGCGACGTTTACGGTCCGCTCGCTGCCCCGGCGCTGCTGTCCTTGCTGCAGCCGGACGATGGCGGCCGGGCAGCCAATTGGCTGCGCCGCTTCATCGACGGAGGCGGCCTGGACACGCCGGGCTGACCGGGCCGCGCGGGCCGCGCTCAGTTCAGTGTGATGCCGTCGATCTCGGCGAGGTCGTCCTCGGTCATCCTCCACGCCCCGGCCTTGGCGTTCTCCTCGACCTGCTCCGGCTTGGTCGCCCCCGCGATCACGCTCGCGACCGGCGCCTTGGCAAGGAGCCAGTTGAACGCGAGGTCCACAGGCGTGCGCCCGCGCGCTTCGGCGAAGTCGATCAGCTTTTCCGACGTCGCCCAGTTCTTCTCGGTGAGATAGCGGTCGGCGAGCCGCTGCGTCTTGGTCAGCCGCGCCTCCTCGGGCAGCGGCACGTTGCGCCGGTACTTGCCAGTGAGCAGCCCGCTGGCGAGCGGGAAATAGGGCAAGAGGCCAAGCCCGTAGGCGCGCATCGCGGGCAGGAGGTCGCGCTCGGCCTCGCGCACGACCAGCGAGTACTCGTCCTGGCAGGACACGAAACCGGAAAGGTTCAGGGTTTTCGCGGTCCATTGCGCCTCGACCACTTGCCACGCCGGCAGGTTCGAGCAGCCGTAGTAACGGATCTTGCCCGCGCGCGAGAGGTCGTCGAGCGCGCGCAGCGTTTCCTCGATCGGCGTGCGCGGGTCGGGGCGGTGCAGCTGATACAGGTCGATCCAATCGGTCTTCAGGCGCCGCAGGCTCGCCTCGACGGCAGCAAAGACATACCGGCGCGAGGCGCCTTCGTTCTCCCCCGTGTCGTCCATCGGCAGGCCGAACTTGGTCGCCAGCACGATGCGCTTGCGCGCGTCGCCGAGAATCTGCCCCATGCAGGTTTCCGATCCGCCGCGCTCGCCATAAACATCGGCCGTGTCAAACAGCGTGATGCCGACATCGAGCGCCTTGTGGATGACCCGGCGCGTCGCCTCAAGGTCGATACGTCCGCCGAAGTTGTTGCAGCCGAGACCGATTGCCGAAACACGCAGGTCGGACCGGCCGAGGTTGCGCAGTTCCATGGGAGCCTCCTAATGCTTTGTCATTCATTAATTGATGAGTAGAGGCTTTTGAGTTTGATCCGGGCTTGGCTGGTTGTGAACTGCCAGGTAATTTTGGCCTGCGCACTGTTGCGCTGTTCCTCCCAGGCTGCGACCTGGCGGCACAGGGTGTCGTGCTGGGCGATGCGCCGGGCAAGGCATTGGCGTCCGAGGGCTGCAAGCTCGATCTCGGCCATCGCGCAGCGATCCGCTGGAGGCAAGGACGGCGAAGCCGTCCCCGTTGAGCCAGGACCCATGCTTGGGCGTGTGGTGGACCTCAAGCCGGTCGGCTAGGCGCTTTGCTTCTGCGGGTGCGAACGCCTGGTAAAGCGAGGCGGGCGAATGGGTGTTGAGCTGGTCCATGACCAGCACCACGCGCTCGGCGTCACGGTGGCGCCCGTCGAGCAGGCCGCGGATGAACACCGCCCAGTCGCCCCGGCGGCGCTGCCCGGTTGCCGCCACATGCCGCCAGCCGGCCAGCAGCTCGCAGGCCCAGCGCAAACCGTTCCGGTTTCGCAGGAGCAGGCTGGCAACCCTGTTTCGGGTATAGACGTGGTCATGCCGCTCGACCGCGCCGCCATCAGAGGCGGAGCCGGGGCGCGGCGGCAAAGGCTCGCGCGTTTCCCCGATCAGTTGCTTGAAGGTTTCATCCATGCAGACCTATTTGGTTGTGAGACCTCCTTGGCGGCTTCAGCGATGAGGCGAGCTTTGGTGGTGTCGCACGGGCCGGCGTGTCCGTGGGGCGCAGGGTTGGCGAGTTTGGGTTCAGCGTTGAGGCGCCCGGCGACGACCTGGTTCGGTGTTCTGCCGTCCAGCACGCGCTGGCGGCGGGCGTTGTAGGCGGTGTTGCAGCCCCGCAGCACCTGTTCCATGGCGCGATGGGAGTAGATGTT
>CAXTUQ010000749.1:0-2763 GCA_964247405.1 uncultured Acetobacteraceae bacterium | reverse complement strand
TTCGTGTACTTCTGCTACGGCTGGACGCTTTGGACCTTCCTGACCTGGGTGCCGCAGTTCATGCTGCATGCCTACAAGCTCGACCTGAAGAACTCGGCGCTGTTCGCGTCCGTGGTGTTCGCGGGCGGCGTGGTCGGCGACGCGCTCGGAGGCTGGGTCAGCGACGCGCTGCTCCGCCGGACCGGCAGCCTGACCCGGGCGCGGCGCGACCTGGTGATCCTGGGGATGGTCGGCTCCTTCGTCTGCTCGGCGCCCGTGCTGTTCGTCACTGACCCGGCGCTCGCGGCGCTGTCGCTCGGCGGCGCGTTCTTCTTTGCCGAGCTGACCATCGGGCCGATGTGGGCGATCCCCATGGACATCGCGCCGGCGTACTCCGGCACCGCGAGCGGCCTGATGAACTCCGGCTCGGCGCTGGCGGCCATCCTGTCGCCGCTGGTGTTCGGCGTGGTCATCGACGCGACGGGCGACTGGTCGCTGCCGTTCTACGGCACCATGGCGCTGCTGGTGGCCGGCACCGTCGCCGCGTTCTCCATGCGCCCGGACCAGACCTTTGCCGCCGACGCCGCGGCGGCTTGGAAAGGGGCGCCGCACGTTGCCTGACGACCTGCACCGCCGCACCACGCCGCCGGGCGACCCGCGCCTGGCCCAGCGCCTGCGCCGCGAGATCGAGGGCGAGGTGCTATTCGGCCGCGCCGACCGCGGGCGCTACGCCACCGACGCCTCGATCTACCAGGTCGAGCCGGTGGGCGTCGTGGTGCCGCGCACGGCGGCGGACGTGGCGGCGGCGCTGTCGGTTGCGCGGGAGCACGGCGTGCCGGTGCTGCCCCGCGGTGGCGGCACCAGCCAATGCGGGCAGACGGTGAACCGCGCGCTGGTGATCGACTGCACGAAGCACCTGCGCCGGGTGCTGGAGGTGGACGCCGGCGCGCGGACCGCGTGGGTGGAGCCGGGCCTGGTGCTCGGCCACCTGAATGCCAGCCTCAAGCCGCATGGGCTGTTCTTCCCGGTGGACCCCAGCACGCACAGCCGCTGCACCCTGGGCGGCATGGCGGGCAACAACTCCTGTGGCTCCAAGAGCATCCGCTACGGCCTGATGGCCGACAACGTGCTGGCCATCGACGCCCTGCTGGCGGACGGCACCCGGCACCGCTTCGGCCCAGTGTCGGACAATCTCGGCGGGGACACCGCCCCGGGCATCGCCGCGCTGATCCAGCGGCTGCGGGCCTTGGGAGCAGCGGAGGCGGAGGAGATCGCGGCGCGGTTCCCGGCGCAGCTCCGCCGGGTCGGCGGCTACAACATCGAGGCGCTGACCCCCGCCGCGCGCCGGGCCGGGCGGGAGAACTTGGCGCGGCTGCTGGTGGGGTCGGAGGGCACGCTGGCCTTTTCCACGGCGCTGCAATTGACGCTGCAGCCGGTGCTGCCGCGCAAGGTGCTGGGCGTGTGCCAGTTCCCGACATTCCGCGCCGCCATGGAAGCGTCGCGGCACCTGGTCCAATTGGGGCCGGAGGCCGTGGAACTGGTGGACCGCACCATGATCGACCTCGGCCGCAGCATCCCGATCTACCGCGCCACCATCGACAAGATGGTCCGCGGCGAGCCGGACAGCCTGCTGATCGTCGAGTTCCACGGCGACGCCGACGAGCCGTTGTTTCGCAAGCTCGACGCGCTGGACGCCACTATCGCCGACCTTGGCTGGCCCGGCGCCGTGGTCCGCGCCACCGACCCCGCGTTCCAGGCCGGCATCGCCGAAGTGCGGGAGGCTGGGCTGAACATCATGATGTCGATGAAGGGCGACGGGAAGCCCGTCTCCTTCATCGAGGACTGCGCGGTGGGCCTTGACGACCTCGCGGACTACACCGAGCGGCTGAACGACGTGTTCGCCCGGCACGGCACCAAGGGCACCTGGTACGCCCATGCGAGCGTCGGCTGCCTGCATGTGCGCCCGGTGCTGAACATGAAGGACCCGGCCGACGTTGCCACCATGCGCGCGGTCGCGGAGGAATGCTTCGCCCTGGTGCGCGAGTACAAGGGGTCGCACAGCGGCGAGCACGGCGACGGCATCGTGCGCAGCGAGTTCCACGAGGAGATGTTCGGACGGCGCATCGTCCGCGCGTTCGAGGCGGTGAAGGACTCCTTCGACCCGGCGGGCCTCCTGAACCCCGGCCGCGTCGTGCGCGCGCCGCGCATGGATGACCGCAGCCTGTTCCGCTACCCGCCGGGCTACGCGGCGGCGCCGGGCTTCTCCCCGAAGCTCGACTGGTCGGAGCATCCGGGGCCGCTCGGCGGGATGCTGGCGGCGGTGGAGATGTGCAACAACAACGGCACCTGCCGCAAGTTCGACGCCGGCAGCATGTGCCCGAGCTACCGGGTGACGCGGGACGAGGCGCATCTGACGCGCGGCCGGGCCAACACGCTGCGGCTGGCGCTGACGGGGCAGCTCGGCGCCAACGCGATGGCCGGGGATGACATGGCGGACGCCCTGGCGCTGTGCGTGTCGTGCAAGGCGTGCCGGCGGGAGTGCCCGACCGGCGTGGACATGGCGAAGATGAAGGTCGAGGCGTTGGCCGCCCGCGCCGCACGGCACGGCGTGGGGCGTCGGGCGCGGCTGGTGGCGGAGCTGCCGCGCTATGCCCGCGTGGCCGCCGCGTTCGCGCCGCTGGCCAACCTTCGCAACCGGGTGCCGGCGCTGCGCCGTGCATCGGAACGGCTGCTGGGCCTGTCCGCCGCCCGTTCCCTGCCGACGTGGAGCCGCGCGCCGTTCCG
>CAXTUQ010000748.1:0-2771 GCA_964247405.1 uncultured Acetobacteraceae bacterium | reverse complement strand
GATCACGCCGACGCCGTGCCCGGTGAGCGTGCGGATGGCGTCGAACAGGATCTCCGTTTCCGCCTCGCCGATGGCCGAGGTCGGCTCGTCCATGATGAGGACCGTGCTCTCGTGGCTGATCGCCTTGGCGATCTCGACCAGTTGCGTCTGCGCCAGGCTCAGGCTGCGCATCGCGGCTGTCGGCTCGATGCGGAAGCGCAGCCGGTCCAGCAGCCCGGCCGCGCGGCGGTTCAGGGCGGCGCGGTCCACGATGCAGCCGAGCCGCCGCGGCTCGCGCCCGAGGAACAGGTTCTCCGCTACCGTCATGTCCGGGATGGGCGAGAGTTCCTGCGTGATGATCGCGATGCCCTCCGCGAGCGCCTGGGCGGGCGGCGCGAAGTTCACCTCCAGCCCGCGCACGGCGATGCGTCCGGCGTCGCGCCGCAGCAGCCCCATGAGCACGTTGAGGAAGGTGCTCTTGCCCGCGCCGTTGCCGCCGCACAGCGCGTGGACCGTGCCGGGACGCAGCGCCAGCCGGCCGTCGCGCAGCGCCCGCACGCCGGCGAAGCTCTTGGCGACGCCCTCCGCATCGATCAGCAGTCCAGCGCCCAAACGTTTGCTCCCAGCGGGTTCGTGCCGCGCAAGCGGCGGGACCGTTTGTTCAAGCTTCGGTGTATTGCGCGCCCTGTCAAGGCGTGTGTGGACAAAGGCGGGGCGACCGGCCACCTAGCCGCCGGCCCGCCCGCCGCCCTATGCTCCCCGCTTTCAAGCCTGGAGACCCGCCATGCAGTACCGAACGCTCGGCCAGAACGGCCTCAAGGTGTCGCCGCTGTGCCTCGGCACCATGATGTTCGGCGGACCCACGGACGAGGCCACAGCACACCGCATCATCGACGCCGCCGCCGACCAGGGGGTCAACTTCGTCGACACCGCCGACGTGTATGAGGGAGGCCGGTCGGAGGAGATCGCGGGCCGCGGCATCGCGGTGCGGCGGCGGCACTGGGTGCTGGCGACCAAGCTGGCGAACCCGGCCGGACCCGGCCCCAACGACCGCGGCCTGTCGCGCCGCCACGCGATGGACGCCGTGGACGACAGCCTGCGGCGTCTTGGCGTCAGCGAAATCGACATTCTCTATCTGCACAAGGAGGACCACGCGACGCCGCTCGCGGAAACCGTGCACGCGATGGCGGACCTGATCCGGGCGGGCAAGCTGCGCTATTTCGGCGTGTCCAACTTCCGCGCCTGGCGCGTGGCGGAGATCTGCCGGCTGTGCGACGCGGCCGGCATCGACCGCCCAGTGGTCAGCCAGCCCTACTACAACGCGATGAACCGGATGCCGGAGGTGGAGCACCTGCCGGCCTGCGCCGCCTTCGGCCTGGGCGTGTTCCCCTACAGCCCGCTGGCCCGCGGCGTGCTGACGGGCAAGTACCGGCCGGACGCCCAGCCTGACCGCGACAGCCGGGCCGGGCGGCAGGACAAGCGGATCATGAAAACCGAGTTCCGCCCGGAAAGCCTGCGCATCGCCCATGTTTTGGCGGAGCACGCCGGCGCGCGCGGCATCACGCCGGGCCAGTTCGCGGTCGCCTGGGTGCTGAACAACGCCCTGATCACCGGCGTGATCGCCGGCCCCCGCACGGAAGCGCAGTGGGCGGACTACGTGGGCGCGCTGGACTACCGCTTCACCGCGGAGGACGAGGCCCTGGTGGACAGCCTGGTGCCGCCCGGCCATCCCTCGACCCCCGGCTACAACGACCCGGCCTACCCGCTGGAGGGCCGGGTTTCGCGCGCCGCGGCGCCGTAGCATGGACGCAAGCTACCAGTTCGGCATCGAGGAGGAGTATTTCCTCGCGGACGCCGCCACGCGCGGCACGCCGCGGCGCCGGGTTGCGGCGTTCCACGCGGCCGCCCACGCCCGCCTGCCGGCGGTGGAGCGCGAGCTGCTGCAATCGCAGATCGAGGTCTCGACCAAGCCCTCCACCAGCTTTGCCGAGGCGGGCGAAGCGTTGGGTGCGCTGCGCGCCGGCCTGGCGGAGGTCGGCCGCGACCACGGCATCCTGGTGCTCGCGGCCGGCACTCATCCCGTCGCCCGCTGGTCGCGCCAAAGCCAGACGCAGAAGGGGCGCTATGAGCATATCATGCAGGAACTGCAGGTGTTGGGGCGGCGCAGCGTGGTCTGCGGCATGCACGTCCACGTCGAGGTGCCCCGGCCCGAGGCCCGTGTCGATCTGATGAACCGGCTGCTGCCCGCCATGCCGCTGCTGCTGGCGCTGTCCGCGTCCTCCCCGTTCTGGCAAGGGCAGGCGACGGGAATGGCGGCGTATCGCATGTCGGTGTTCGGCGCGATGCCGCGCTCCGGCCTGCCGGACCTGTTCGACGGGCCGGAGGACTACGCGCGCTACGTGGACGCCATGACCCGGGCGGGGTCGATCGAGGATGCGAGCTTCCTGTGGTGGATGCTGCGCCCGTCCATACGCTACCCGACGCTGGAGCTGCGGGTGGCCGACAGCTGCACGCTGCTGGCGCACACGCTCGCCGTCGCCGCGCTGTACCGCTGCCTGGTGCGCCTCGCGGACCGGCGGCCCGAGTGGAACCGCGGCCTGACCGGCGCGTCCCGCGCCCTGATCGCCGAGAACCTGTGGCGCGTGCAGCGCGACGGGGTTCATGCCAAGCTGATCGACGTCCTCACCGGCGACGCGCGGCCCTTCGCCGCCTGCCTTGACGCCGTGCTGGCGTCGGTGGCGGAGGATGCCGACGCGCTGGGCTGCGCGGATGAGGCGGCGGCGGCGCGGGAC
>CAXTUQ010000747.1:0-2772 GCA_964247405.1 uncultured Acetobacteraceae bacterium | reverse complement strand
GTGCTGGCCGGCGTCGTCACCGTCGACGCGCACGACCCGGAGCTGACCTGCCGCCGCCCCGGGTAGCGCAAGACTCCCGACCTGCGCTGCGTGGTGGACAGCCGGCTCCGCACCCCTCCCACCGCGCGCCTCGTGGCGACCGCGACGGCCGTGCCGACTTGGTTCCTGCATCGCGCCGACGCCGATGCGGAGCGGGCGAGGGTGTTGCAGGGCGCCGGGGCGCGGCTGATCGAGGTCGCGGGTGCGGAGCAGGGGGTGGACCTCGCAGCCGGCTTGCAAGCCTTGGGCGCCGCCGGGCTGACCCGGGTGCTGGTGGAGGGCGGGGCGCAGGTCGCGGGCGGGCTGCTGCGTGCCGGACTGGTGGACCGCATCGCCTGGTTCCACGCGCCCGGCGTGATGGGCGGCGACGGCTGGCCGGCGGCGCAGGCTTTCGGCACGGCGGCGCTGAGCGACATGCCGCGGTTCCGGCGAACGGACGCGCGGCCGGTGGGGGACGACATGCTCACAGAATACAGTCGGTGCGACGCCGCGCCAAGCGACGGCAGGCGGGCCGCCTGATGTTCACCGGGATCGTGACCGGCATGGGCGAGGTGCGCAGCCTGCGGCCCATCGGCGGCGGCCAGGATATGCGCTTGGTCATCGGCGCGCCCTGGCCGGATACCGGCAGCATCGCCGTGGGCGCGTCCATCGCCTGCGGCGGATGCTGCCTGACCGCCGTCGAGGTCGGGCCGGACTGGTTCGCAGTGGAGGTGTCGGGCGAGACATTGTCCAAGACCAAGCTGGGCGGCTGGACCCTCGGCAGCCACATGAACCTGGAACGCTCGCTGCGCCTCGGCGACGAGTTGGGCGGGCATCTCGTCTCCGGGCATGTCGATGGCCTGGGCCAAGTGCGGTCGGTGCTGCCGGAGCATGGCTCCTGGCGCGTGCAGGTCGAGGCCCCGCGCGAGCTGTCCCGCTTCATCGCCGCCAAAGGCAGCGTGTCGCTCGACGGGGTGTCGCTGACGGTGAACGAGGTGGCGGGCAGCCTGTTCGGCGTCAATATCATCCCGCATACCTGGGGCGTGACCACGCTGGGACAGCTCCAGCCCGGCCATGCCGTGCACATCGAGATTGACATGCTGGCGCGCTACGTCGCCCGCCTGGCGGAGGTTTCATGAAGTCTGCCATCCTCTCTGACTACCTGAGCAGCGCCGCCGAGCTGATCGAGGAGGCTCGGGCTGGGCGCATGTTCGTGCTGGTCGATGACGAAGACCGGGAAAACGAGGGCGACCTGGTCATCCCCGCCCAGTTCGCGACGCCCGACGCCATCAACTTCATGGCCCGGCACGCCCGCGGGCTGATCTGTTTGGCGCTCACCCGCGCCCGGGTGGAGCAGCTCGGCCTGCCGCTGATGAGCCAGTCGAACAACAGCCGTCACTACACGGCGTTCACGGTGTCCATCGAGGCGCGGGACGGGGTGACGACCGGCATCTCGGCCGCGGACCGGGCGCTGACCATCGGTGTCGCGATCAACCCGGAGGCCAGCCGCGACCAGATCGTGACGCCGGGCCACGTGTTCCCGCTGATGGCGCGGGAAGGCGGCACGCTGGTGCGCGCCGGGCACACGGAGGCGGCGGTGGACATCGCGCGCCTGGCCGGCCTGACACCCGCCGGCGTCATCTGCGAGATCATGAACGACGACGGCACGATGGCCCGCCTCCCGGACCTCGTCGCCTTTGCCCAGCACCACAATTTCAAGCTCGGCACCATCGCCGACCTGATCGGCCACCGCCGCCGCACCGAACGCCTGGTGCGCCGGGTCCAGCAGGGCGCGATGCAGCACATAGAGGGCGGGGAATGGAAGCTGAGCGTGTATGCCAACACGCTTGACTATGCGGAACACCTGGTGCTGACCAAGGGCGACCTTGGAGGGCCGCAGCCGGCGATGGTGCGGATGCACGCGGTGGACCTGGTGAGCGACATGCTGGGCGGGCCACACTGGTCAGCGCTTCATGCGTCCATGCGGATGATCGCGGCGGAGGGCCGCGGCGCCGTGGTGCTGATCCGCGACACCCGGCCCACTGCGGTGTCCGAGCGGGTCGGCGCGATGACTGCCAGCGCCCGGCCCACGCCCGTCCTGCGGGATTACGGCATCGGGGCGCAGATCCTGCTCGACCTGGGCGTGCGGGACATGATCCTGCTGTCCAACACCCGGCGCACCTTGATCGGCCTTGAGGGCTACGGCTTGAACATCGTCGAGCATCGGCCGATCGCCGGCGTTCCCGCGGAATAAAGGACTGCCTCCATGAGCACCATCGACGCGCCCCTGCCCGCGGCTCCGGCCGTGCCGGGTCCGGCGCCCCGTTTGCTGATGGTGCGCGCGCCCTATTATCGCGAAGTCGTTGATGGCATGACCCACGGTGCCGAGCGCATCCTGTCGGAAGCCGGCGCCACGCATGACATCCTGGACGTGGCCGGCGCGTTCGAGTTGGCCCAGGCGATCCGATTGGTGCTGCGGGGGTCCCAGCGGTTCGACGGCTTCATCGCGCTGGGCTGCATCGTCCGGGGGGAGACCGACCATTACGACCATATCTGCCGCGAAAGCATGGCCGGCCTGATGCAGGTCGCGCTGCAATACGGGCTGGCAATGGGCACCGGACTGCTCACCGTGCACGACATCGGCCAAGCCGCCGCCCGGTCCGGCGCGGACGGCCACAACAAGGGGGCCGAGGCCGCGTCGGCGGCGCTGCGGCAGATCGCCGTCGCGCGCCAGATGGGAGCCGCCTGATGGCC
>CAXTUQ010000746.1:0-2783 GCA_964247405.1 uncultured Acetobacteraceae bacterium | reverse complement strand
ACATCGCATGCAAGTCGCTACCGTGCGTTTTCGCGCGCTTGGGCCTTCCGCCCCGGCTGGCACGGCCAAGCGGCGTTGCAGGTGCCGGCCAACGTCACCCTGCTGCCGCTGCCGCCGTATTCACCGGAACTCAACCCGGTGGAGCGGGTGTGGCTTTACCTACGGGAGCGCTTTCTGTCATTCCGCCTGTATCAGAACGAGCAGGCCATCACGGACGCGCTCTGCACCGCTTGGAATGTGTTACGTGACGAAACCGGGCGTCTCACCACCCTGACCAGCTATCCTTGGATCGTCCATGCCATTGAGCAGGTCAGCAAATAAGCCAATTGGTATCATTATGCGGCGGGTAGTAGTAGGCGATCATGACGACCGCCTGCACCGGACCCTCGGGCAATGCACCCCGCCGCTTAACCAGGCGCTCGAACAGGGCAAGGGGCCGTCCGACTTGAGCGAGGACGTTGGCTCGAATGCTTGCATTCATCAAACGTGCGCTCACGATGCCCGCAACAACGACGTGAGCCGCGGTTCTCCAAAGGTTTCGGCGGAGGGTCGAGCTCCGGCGGCGACGATTGATGGAAGCTGGACATCAGCCCAGCCCAAGCTGGATGCGGAGCCACGCGAGTAGGCCTTGACGAACTGCTGGAGTGGACGACCCCTCGCCTGTCCATAGCTGAACCGCTCGACGCTTGCGCGCACGAAGCTGCGTCCTGACCTGGGCGGCCTTAGCCGTCAGCATTCGGCTGGTCCAGGGCTTGCCCGTCTCGTGCATGATGCTCGCCATATTCAAAGCCGCCGCAACATCTGCCCATTGCAAATCGCCTTCCTGAACAAGCCGGTGTATCCTGGGTAGTTGTCGGCGTTGCCAGGACTCGATGCTCTGGGATGGGATCCATGTTCGGCGGAACTCCGCCGCAAGGTTTGCGATGTCCTTTTCGAGCCGAAGATGATTGCGAGGCATAGTCAGGTGCCACCTTGATCTGCTTTAAATTGCATGTAAGCCCAGATTATGCCTGAGGGTTAGTAAGCATGGTAGACCCAGTGACCGCGAAGCTGCATGAAAGGATCACTTGCAGGAAGCTCAAGCTTCCCAGGCTTTTGCGTTATCCTTATCTTGAAAGAATATTCTAAATCTTGAGAGAACATTCTGATTTTTATAATTTGTCTGTTGGCATGTCAGTAAAGTAAGCTGCAAAAACTTAGATTTCCTAACCTTTAGCGTAGATATTTTGGAAAACGCGCGAGTTATCCGAAGTGACCGTTCCGTACGTCTTCGCGGCTATTGGATCTACACGTAGGCATGTTTTCTCTTTTTAAGCTTTTAAAAGTCATTAATCATCAACCTGGGGTAGTTTTTCTAAGTAGGTTCTGTGCCTCTACCAAACGGCGCTACCTGCTCGTTACCCTGCAGCCGGATCACCTTCACGCTATGTTCAGTGTCGACAACCCTATTGCTGAAGCTGTTCGCCAGGTTCACGCTGAGAGAGGCGAGAGAGCCGGCGTGGCTGAGTTCCAGCGGCATTTCCCGCGCATCAACGCTTCCATAGCTTTGGAATGCGTGCAAAGAATCGCCGGTTTGTGGCCGCCATTCATATCCGTTCAGGGTCGAAATAACCATCCGGGACCACTGGGGGGCAGAGGCGGGATGGATGGGACTTTCTGCAGCGATGTACGCTTGTGACTGCCCTTTTGCCTCATCGTGCTGGACGATAAGCTGGCTGGAGAAGGCCGTCCTTGGCTTATGTGCTGGCCCATCCAGCGGCGTTCCTGACCGCTGCCGGAATGGCCAGGTAGCAGCCTGACGTGAGTCTAAAATACCCGATGAAATGCGGAACGTTCAGAGGAGAACAGCGGAGCACAGCCTCATTTTCCATTTGAAAACGCAACGACTTGCCGGCGTTCGAAAATCTCTATATGGCCTTGATGCGTTTGTGGGTTGAAGAGCCGTCTTGGCAGTGCAGGAGAACCGGACAATGGTTGCGTCGTTCCCGAAAAGATCAGTGAGCGCTGCTGCCCTGATCGCCGTGCTCGGCTTCGCCCCTGGCGTGGCGAGTGCAACCGCCTACAGCTTTGCCAGCAACGAGATCACCAACTCACAAACCCAGGTGCTCAGCGGCAGTGTCACAATCGGCGCTGGCGACCGCAGCAACGTCAACCAGACCACATACAATGGCGCTGCCGGCCCCAATGGGTCTGACACCGTCACCCAGCCGCTGCCGAATGCCGTGGATGCCAGGCAGGCCTACTCAGGTCCGAACGCCCTCGTGGTCCCGGAGAACACCTTCACCTATCAAGCGGGCAGGAACGCCGGGCTTGATGGCCTGCGATCCGACTCGAACACGTCGACCGGCAACCCATTCGTCGCCACTGGCGGCACCGTGACGACTGGAAGCGGAAGAGGCACGTCGCAGGTCAACAACGTTTCAGAAGGCCAAGTCAGCGGCGGTGCCCTCGGCACCGGCGACGGGCGCAACACCGCGAACTCGACGTTCAAGGTCAACGTGGGGCCTGGCGGAGCAACACTTCAGTTCAGCTTCACCGATGACTATGCGCTGTATGCCTCGACGACCAGCCCGGGCGAAGTCGCGCAAACGACCCTGGGCGTCAGCTTCACGCTGCTCAACGGCAGTGGCGTCGTATTCTCTTATGCACCCGGCGCTCTCAACGAGACGGGCTCATCGATCGGCGGCGGGCCGGCGTTTGAGGTCAATCCCGGCCCGACCGCCTTCCTGAGCGGGATCGCGACACTTGATCCAGGGACGTACAATGCAAGCCTTCGCGTTGAG
>CAXTUQ010000745.1:0-2788 GCA_964247405.1 uncultured Acetobacteraceae bacterium | reverse complement strand
GGGCATCGTTGTTCCCGTTCGCCCGGCGGAACGGCCGGGTCAGGGCAGAACACCGGGACGCGCCGCGGGTTGCGCGGGAACCCCATGCGAACGAACCCGTTTGGCGGTCCCATGTTGGCGCACGGGCTGGAAAGGGGCGGGAATGCAGTGGGACGGGGACGGCGGCGGGCGGCCCGTGACGGGCGAAAGGCGGCGGACGCTGCTGTGCTTCTCGCATCTCCGCTGGGCGTTCGTTTTCCAGCGCCCGCAGCATCTGCTGACCCGCGCCGCCGCCGCCATGCGGGTCGTGTATTGGGAAGAGCCGGTCTGGGCCGAGCACGGGACGCCTGGCCTCCAATCGCGCTTGTCGCCCGAAGGCGTGCTGATCGTGCAGCCGCATCTGCCGTGGGGCTGCGACCCCGACGTGGCGCAGCGCCGGCTGCTGGACGCAATGCTGCGGGAGGAGGGCATCGCCGATCCGACCCTGTGGTACTACACGCCCCAGGCGCTCGCCTTCTCGGACCACCTGGAGGCGGCCGTCACGGTGTACGACTGCATGGACGAGCTGTCGGCCTTCGCCGGCGCCGACCCGTCCCTGCCGGCACGCGAGCAGGCGCTGCTGCGCCGCGCCGACCTCGTGTTCACCGGCGGGCAAAGCCTGTACGAAGCGAAGCGCCGCAGCCACGCGGACGTGCATGCGTTCCCGAGCGGCGTGGACATGGCGCATTTCCGGCCGGCGCGGGGCGGCCTGGCGGACCCGGCGGACCAGGCCCGCATCCCGCACCCCCGCGTCGGCTTCTACGGCGTGCTGGACGAGCGGCTGGACGCGGATCTGCTCGCCGCCGTCGCCGGGCTGCGCGCCCTCGTGCAGTTCGTGCTGATCGGCCCCACGGCGAAGATCGACCCCGGCGCCCTGCCGGCGCGGGCCAACCTGCACTACCTCGGCCCCAAGCCCTATGCCGCCCTGCCCGGCTACGTCGCGAACTGGCAGGCCGCAATGATGCCGTTCGCGATCAACGAGGCGACGCGGTTCATCAGCCCGACCAAGACGCCGGAGTTTCTCGCCGCCGGGCTGCCGGTGGTGTCCACGCCGGTTGCGGACGTGGTGCGGCAATACGGCGGCTGCCCCGGCGTGCAGGTCGCCGGCACGCCGCAGGCCTTTGCCGGCTGCGTTGACCGGGCGCTGGCGCTCCCGCCGGCGTCATGGCGGCCGGCGGCGGACGCCTTGCTGGACGGCATGTCCTGGGACGGCATCTGGGTCGCCATGGCGGCGCTGATCGGCCGGACGTTGGCCGAGCCGCGGCTTGGGACCGCCGTCAGCCCCGGCCGATGAACGGCATCTGCGTCGCCATCACCGTGACGAACTGGATGTTCGCATCGAGCGGCATTCCCGCCATCATCACCACCGTGTCGGCGACATGGCGCACGTCCATGCGCGGCTCAACCACCGTGGAGCCGTTCGCCTGCGGCACGCCGGCGGTCATGCGCTCCGTCATCTCGGTGGCGGCGTTGCCGATGTCGATCTGGCCGCAGGCGATGTTGAACGGGCGACCGTCCAGCGACAGCGACTTGGTCAGCCCGGTGATCGCGTGCTTGGTGGACGTGTAGGCGACCGAGCCGGGCCGCGGCGCATGGGCGGAGATGGAGCCGTTGTTGATGATCCGCCCGCCCCCCGGCGCCTGCCGCCGCATCAGGGCGAAGGCGTTGCGGGCGCACAGGAACGACCCCGTCAGGTTCACGCCGACGACCGCCATCCATTGCTCGACCGAGAGTTCGTCGATGGGCTTGGCCGGGGTGCCCATGCCGGCGTTGTTGAACAGCAGGTCCAGCCGGCCATGGGCCTGCTCGACCGCTGCGAAGACGGCATCGACCGCCGCGGGCTGCGACACGTCGGCGGGCAGCACCATTGAGCGCCCGGCCTCGCCTGCCCCCTTCTTGCCCTCCATCGCCGTGGCCTCCAGCGCGTCCGCCCGGCGCCCGACCAGCGCCACGGTCCAGCCCGCCCGTATCAGCGCCACCGCCGAAGCGCGCCCCACGCCGCTGCCAGCCCCCGTCACCAGCGCGATCTTTCCCGTCATGCCCGAAGCCTCCCCCGTCCGATGGCGCCCAGCCTGTCACGAAGCCGGGCGCCCGGCCAGTGTCGGATGGCGTGTTCCGACCTGTTGGCCCCGACGCCCTCTCCGCCGTAGGGTGCGGTCCCAGGCAAGGACGGCACCATGACGATTGACCTCCGCGATCCCTCCCAGCCCGCTTCCGCCGTGCGCGACGCGCTCGGCCTGTCGCCGCACCCGGAAGGCGGGCATTACCGCGAGCTGTGGCGCGACCGCCCGGCTGCCGGGGGCCGCGGCGCGGGCACGAGCATCCTGTTCCTGCTGGCGGACGGGGAGCGGTCGCACTGGCACCGGGTTGACGCCGCCGAGATCTGGCTTTGGCAGGCCGGCGCGCCGCTGCTGCTCGGCATCGGCGACGCCGGCCGGCAGGACGTGCGGCTCGGGCCTGACCTGGCCGGCGGCGAGGCGCTTCAGGCCGTGGTGCCGGCGCTCGCCTGGCAGGACGCGCGCAGCCTCGGCGCCTGGAGCCTGGTGAGCTGCATCGTCGCCCCGGCCTTCGAGTTCTCAGGCTTCGAGATGGCGCCCGCCGGGTGGTCGCCTCCTGACGCTTGAGAGCTATCTTGCTCCACGATGACCACGTCGCTCCGGTCGCTGCCGCTGCCCAGGTCGCCGTCCATGCCAAGCTCGGACACGAAGCCGCGGTCGATCTTCAACCGGCTCAGCGGGCAGCGCCGCAGCATCGAAAGCGAGGCGAAGCC
>CAXTUQ010000744.1:0-2794 GCA_964247405.1 uncultured Acetobacteraceae bacterium | reverse complement strand
ACGGACGCGTAGGCATCGACCTCCAACTGCCCGCCGCGGCGGGCGGCGATGGCGGTCCAGGCGATGCGGGCGGCGGCCTCCATCGCGGCGGCGCGGGCCGGGTCCTCGTGCCGCACGTCGCAGTGCAGCCGGGTCTGGCTGGGCACGGCGCCGCGGGCGTTGGGCGCATTGCCGATCCAGGCGGCCGAGCTGCGCCCGCCGGGTTCGCCCGACAGGCCGATCTGCTCGGTCGCCAGGATCATCTCGGCGGCGGCGGCCAGGCTGTCGCGGCGCCCGCCCATGGCGGTGGCGCCGGCGTGGCTGGCTTCCCCGGTGATGGTCAACTGGAAATACAGCGCCTGGACGGTGCCGGTCACGATGCCGATGGCGGCGCCGGCCTGTTCCAGCACCGGGCCTTGCTCGATGTGCGGCTCGATCCACGCGGCCCAGTCGCGCGGGCCGGGCGTTGAGAAGCCGATCTGGAACGTTTCCGCCAACGCCTCCCCCACCGTTGCCCCGGCGTCGTCCGTCGTCGTCAAGGCGCGGTCGAGCGGCAGGTCGCCCGCGTGCACCCGGCTGCCCATCATGGCGGGCGTGAAGCGGCTGCCTTCCTCGTTGGTCCACACCACCAATTCCAGCGGCGCCGCGGTCAGCACCCCGGCGTCGTGGAGGGTGCGCAGCGCCTCCAGCCCGGCCAGCACGCCGAACGCGCCGTCGAACCGCCCGCCGGTCGGCACGGTGTCCAGATGGCTGCCGAAGGCGACGGCCGGGCGCTGCACCCGGCCGCCGCGGCGCAGGAACAGGTTGCCGATGCCGTCACGCTCCGTCTTGAGGCCCAGCGGCTCGCACCAGGACAGCAGCAGGGCGCGCGCCTCCGCATCCGCGGCGGACAAGGCCGGGCGGTTGCTGCCGCCCTCCGGCGTCGCGCCGACCACGGCCATGTCGAGGTGCGCCTGCCAGAGCCGGTCCTGGTTCACGGATAGGGTCACGCATGCCTCCTGTGCAATCGGACGCAGGGTGACGCGCCTGGCCGCGTTGCGCTAGGCTGTCCGGGAAAAGGAACCGCCGATGTCACGCCCCGCCGACGCCGTCATTGCCCAGGCCCGCGAGTTCCTGGGCGAACGCATCACCACCAACGCCGCCTTGTGCGAGCAGCACAGCCACGGCGAGGACAGCCAGCCCCGCAGCCTGCCCGACGCCGTCGCCTTTGTGGAACGGGGCGAGGAAGCGGCGCGCGTGCTGGCGCTGTGCCACCAGCACGGCGTCCCCGTGGTGCCGTTCGGCGCCGGCACCAGCCTGGAAGGCCATGTCACCCCGGTGCGCGGCGGCATCAGCCTCGACCTGTCGCGCATGACCCGCGTGCTGCAGGTGAACCCGGCCGACATGGACTGCCGGGTCGAGGCGGGTGTCACCCGGCAGCAGCTCAACGCCCACCTGCGCGACCAGGGCCTGTTCTTCCCCGTCGATCCCGGCAGCGAGTGCAGCATCGGCGGCATGTGCGCCACCCGCGCATCGGGCACCGCCGCCGTGCGCTACGGCACCATCCGGGAGAACGTGCTGGGCCTTCAGGTCGCGCTCCCCGACGGCCGCCTGATCGAGACCGGCGGGCGCGTCCGCAAGTCCGCCACGGGCTACGACCTCACCCACCTGATGCTGGGGTCGGAAGGCACGCTCGGCGTGATCACCGAGATCCAGCTCCGCCTCCACGGCATTCCCGAGGCGATGAGCGCCGCCATCTGCCAGTTCGACGACCTGGCCGGCGCGGTGGACAGCGTGATCGCCATCCTGCAGGCCGGCATCCCCATCGCGCGGATCGAGCTGCTGGACGACGTGCAGATGGGCGCCTGCATCGCCTACTCGAAGCTCGACGGCTACACCGCGCGCCCGACCCTGCTGCTGGAGTTCCACGGCAGCCCGGCAGGCGTCGCCGAGCAGGCGGCGCTGGCGGAGGAGATCACCGCGGGCTTCGGCGCCAGCGGCTTTCAATGGGCAACCGATGCCGCCGAGCGCAACCGGCTGTGGAAGGCGCGGCACGACGCCTACTGGGCGGCGCTCGCCTTGCGGCCGGGCCTGCGCGGGCTGGCGACGGACGCCATCGTGCCGATCTCCTGCATGACTGAGCTGATCGTCGGCGCGAAGCAGGACATCGCGCAATCCGGCCTGCTGGCGCCCATCGTCGGCCACGTCGGCGACGGCAACTTCCACACCGTCATCCTGGTACCGCCGGGCGAGGACGGGCTGGCGCGGGCCTGGGAGCTGGACAAGCGGATCGTGGCGCGGGCGATGGCGCTCGGCGGCTCCTGCAGCGGCGAGCACGGGATCGGCATCGGCAAGCGCGAGTTCCTGGAAGCGGAGCACGGGGCGGAGACGCTGGCGGTGATGCGGCAGATCAAGACGGCGCTCGACCCGCGCGGCATCATGAACCCGGGCAAGATGTTCCTGAACTGACGCTGGCGGCTATGACGGACGACCCGGCGTCCCGGGAGAAGCGGTCGGGGGAGAAGCGGTCGGGGGAGAAGCGTTTGGGCGAGCAGCCCAGCATCCACCGCACCGCGTCCGTGCGCGCCACTACCTTTGGCCACTGGTGCGAGGTCGGCGCCCGCACCAAGGTCGCCGAAAGCAGCTTCGGCGACTACTCCTACGTGGTGAACGACAGCGACATCATCTATGCAACGGTCGGCAAGTTCTGCTCCATCGCGGCGCACACGCGGCTGAACCCGGGCAACCATCCGCTCGGCCGGGTGATGCTGAGCCATGTCAGC
This sequence comes from uncultured Acetobacteraceae bacterium, assembly GCA_964247405.1. Classification (GTDB taxonomy): domain Bacteria; phylum Pseudomonadota; class Alphaproteobacteria; order Acetobacterales; family Acetobacteraceae; genus CAHJXG01. Next base: position 53 of record CAXTUQ010000744.1, on the reverse strand, counting down.
TACCGCAGCAGCGCCTACGGCCTGGGGCCTGACGACCCCGGGTTCTTCAACTG
>CAXTUQ010000743.1:0-2794 GCA_964247405.1 uncultured Acetobacteraceae bacterium | reverse complement strand
GGGCGATCAGGCCGTCGAGTTCCTCCTGCGGCGCATCGGCTTCCAAGTGGACCTGGGCGCGCACCGCATCGAAGCCGACCGGCTTCGGCGAGGTGTCGCCGGTGCCCCACACGGCGGTGATGTTGATGTCGGCCTCAAGCTCGATCTCCAGCTTGCGCACCGTGATGCCGCGGGCCACCGCGTTGGCGTGGATGCCGACGGCCAGGCAGGAGCCGAGGGCGGCCAGCGACGCCTCCGACGGGTTCGGCGCGGTGTCGTCGCCGAGCAGGCCCGGCGGCTCGTCCACGATGTAGGGCGGCAGGTCGCGGATCATGTTGAGATGGCGGAACCGGCCCTCCGCGACCGTGCGGCACTTGAGGGTTTTGATCGCGGTGGGGTCGGCGCGGCCCTTGGCGATCAGGTTGTCGAGGCCGCCCTTGTCGATGGGCGCGAGGCAGCCGGTCATGGCGGTGGGGGGCGCGGCGTGGGCCTTCGTGGTGGCACTCATCCCTGAAACTCCTTTATTGTTTACCGGGACAGACCGGTCAGTCTTAGCTATGACTACGCAGGATGCGTGCCAAGTGCGGGCAAGGCGCAAGCCAAGCTCGGTTTGACCGGTACGGGCTTTGCGCTGACACTCCGGTGGATTTTGAGAGTTGTAGAATTCAGACGTAATGATCGAAATCAGGGCATTGAGTGCACAGGGAACAGGCATTTTGAAGGATTCGTGATGGGAGACGGGGTGACTGCCATTAAACGAAGCACAGCCGCGGCGTCCAGTCCGCACCGTGCGCCCCCGCACGAGCGGATCATCGAGGTGGCGCGCGACCTGTTCTGCCGCGACGGCATCCATGCGACGGGCATCGACCGCATCCTGACCGAGGCCGGGGCGTCAAAGATGACGCTGTATGGCCGGTTCGGCTCAAAGGAGGCGCTCGTCCGGGAAGTGCTGGCGCGGGAGGGCGCCGCGTGGCGGGATACGTTCTTCGCGCTGGTGGAGGATGCCGGGCCTGATCCGGCGGATCGGCTCCGGGCGACGGTCCCGGCGCTGCGCACCTGGTTCGAGGGCGTGCGGTTCTACGGCTGCCCCTTCATGAACGCCGCGGCGGAGCACACCAAGGGCAGCGGCGGCGGCGAGCCTTGGCTCAGGGAGATGACGGCGCAGCACCACGCCGCGATCATCGCGTTCCTGGCCGGGCTGGCGGAGGCGGCCGGGCACGCCGAGCCGCGCATGGTGGCCCGGCAGATCCTGCTGGTGCTGGACGGCGCCATCGCCGCCCTGATGGTGAGCGGCGATGAAAGCGTGCTGGACGTGGCGGCGCGCAACCTGCGGGCGGTGCTGCTGGCGGGCTGATGCTGGCCAGGGCGGCGCAGCGGGCTGACGCCGGTCAGGCCCAGCGCAGCAGGAACAGCGCCTGCTCGCCGAACAGGTTGGCGAGGCCGGGAAAGCGGCGCCAGGGCGCCTGCCGGCCCTCATTGTCCACGGCGAGCCAGCGCTCGACGGCGTAGCCCTCCTGCGCGCACAGCGCGAAGAAGTCGTGGATGGTGCAGGGATGGATGTTCGGCGTCTCGTACCAGGGGCGGTCCCAGGTCGGCGTCATCGGCATGCGGCCGGAGCGCACGAGCTGCCAGCGCACCTGCCAATGGCCGAAGTTCGGGAAGCTGACCAGCGCGCGGGTGCTGATGCGCAGCATCTGGCGCAGCACCTCCTGCGGGCGCTCCACCGCTTGCAGCGTGCGGGACAGCACGACGTAGTCGAACAGCCCGTCCGGGTAATGGGCGAGGTCGGTGTCGGCATCCCCGTGCATCACCGGCAGGCCGTGCGCCACGGCGCGGGTGACTTCGGCCATGTCGATCTCGATGCCGCGGGCGTCGCAGCCGCGGGTGCGGAACAGGTACTCGATCAACGTGCCGTCGCCGCTGCCGATGTCGAGCACGCGGGAGCCTGGCTCGATCATCTCCGACATCAGCCGCAGGTCGAACCGCATCCTGGGCCGGCCGGCGGGAGGCGGGTGGGGGCTCACAGTTGCGGGGTCACAGCTTGGCGTGCTCGGCGCAGCCGGACAGGAAGCCGGACAGGGTGCGGTGGAAGTCCGGCTCGTCCAGCAGGAAGGCGTCGTGGCCCTTGTCGCTGGCGATCTCGACGAAGCTGACGTTGGCGCCGGCGCGGTTCAGCGCGCGGGCGATGGCGCGGGACTGCGCGGTGGGGAACAGCCAGTCGCTGTCGAAGCTGACGATGCAGAATCGGGTGGCGGTGCCGCGGAACGCCCGGGCCAGGTCGCCGTCATGGTCGGCCGCGAGGTCGAAGTAGTCCATCGCCCGGGTGATGGTCAGGTAGCTGTTGGCGTCGAAGCGGTTGACGAAGGTGCTGCCCTGGTGGCGCAGGTAGCTTTCGACCTCGAACATGTCGCCGAACAGCGAGGACGCGCCGGCGATGGGCGTTTGCAGGCGGCGGCCGAACTTGCGGGTCAGCGCCTGCTCGCTGAGATAGGTGATATGCGCGGCCATGCGTGCCACCGCCAGGCCGCGGGCGGGGATCGTGCCATGGCGCCAGTATTCGCCGCCCGTCCACTCGGGATCGGCGAAGATGGCCTGACGCCCGACCTCGTGGAAGGCGATGTTCTGCGCCGAGTGGAAGGCGGCGGTGGCGACCGGGACGGCGGCGAACACCTGGTCGGGGAAGGTCGCGGCCCATTCGAGCACCTGCATCCCGCCCATCGACCCGCCCACCGCCGCGAACAGCCGGGCAATGCCCAGGCGGTCGATCAGCAGGCGCTGCGCGCGCACCATGTCCCGGATGGTGATGGGTGGGAAG
>CAXTUQ010000742.1:0-2796 GCA_964247405.1 uncultured Acetobacteraceae bacterium | reverse complement strand
CGCGCTGGGCAACGCCGCCCTGTGCCCGCCCGAAGTGCCCCTCATTGCGAATGTCACGGCGGAGCGCGCGACGGACCCTGACGAAATCCGCGGCCTACTGGTGCGCCAGGTCACGGAAACCGTGCGCTGGCGGGAGAGCGTGCTCGCTTGCACGGCGATGGGCGTGGACAGCTTCCTAGAACTCGGCGCCGGCAAGGTGCTGTCCGGCCTGGTGCGCCGGATCAGCCCGGACAGCGCCGCCGCCTCGGCCGGGACGCCCGCGGAGATCGAAGCCATGCTGAGGCTGCTGTGACCGGCATGTTCCGCCTGGACGGCAAGACGGCGCTGGTGACGGGCGCATCCGGCGGGATCGGCGCGGCCATCGCCCGCACCCTGCTGGCGCAGGGCGCCCGGGTCGCGTTGTCCGGCACGCGGCGGGACGCGCTCGACGCCTTGGCGGCGGAGTTGGGGGAGGGCGCCCACGTGTGCCCGGCTGATCTGCGCGACCCGGCCGCCGCCGACGCGCTGCTGGCCGGGGCGGAGGCGGCGTGCGGCCCGGTTGACATCCTGGTGAACAACGCTGGGCTGACCCGGGATACGCTGGCGCTGCGCATGAAGGATGCGGATTGGCAAACGGTGCTGGATGTGGACCTGACGGCGCCGTTCCGCCTGGCCCGCGCGGCGCTGCGCGGCATGGTGCGCCGGCGCGGCGGGCGGATCATCGGCATCAGCAGCATCGTGGGCCACACCGGCAACCCGGGCCAGGCCAACTATGCCGCCGCGAAAGCCGGGCTGGCCGGCATGACCAAGGCGCTGGCACAGGAGGTCGGCAGCCGCGGCATCACGGTGAACCTGGTGGCGCCGGGCTTCATCGAAACGCCGATGACGGACGCGCTGTCGGCGGAGCAGCGGGCGAAGCTCACGGGCGCCATCCCGCTGGGCCGGATGGGCCAGCCTGCGGATGTGGCGGCGGCGGTGCTGTATTTGGCGTCGGAGGAGGCCGCCTGGGTGACGGGCGCCACGCTGCACGTGAACGGCGGGATGGCGATGCCCTAACACATGAAGGGTTCGGCCCTTGCCGTGCTTGCCTTGGCGGCTGGGCGGAAACCATGCTAAGCGGCGCCATGCTTCGTACGGGCGATCTTACGGGAGCAGGCCTGCTTTGTCCGCCCACAGCAATCGACCATGACCGAACAGTTGACAGGAACCGAGGACAAGATGAGCGAGATCGCCGACAAGGTTAAGAAGATCGTGGTGGAGCACCTGGGCGTCGAGGAGGGCAAGGTCACGCCGGAAGCGTCGTTCATCGACGACTTGGGCGCCGACAGCCTCGACACGGTTGAGCTGGTGATGGCCTTCGAGGAGGCGTTCAGCGTCGAGATCCCGGAGGACGCCGCCGAGAAGATCAGCACCGTCAAGGACGCGATCGACTTCATCGAGAAGCAAAAGGCGGCCTGAGCCGGCGAAAACCGCCTGGGAGGGCAACGCGGATGGGGGTGGCAATGCGCCGGGTGGTCGTGACGGGCATGGGCATCGCGTGCCCGCTGGGCCTGGGCGTGGAAAACGTGTGGAAGCGCCTGGTGGCCGGGGAAAGCGGCATCAAGGCCATCCAATCGTTCGACACGTCCGAGCTGACGGCCAAGATCGCCGGCCAGGTGCCGCTCGGCACCCGTGCGGAGGGCAAGCTCGACATCAGCGAGTGGATTCCGGTCAAGGACCAGAAGAAGATGGACCGCTTCATCCATCTCGCCCTCGTCGCCGCGAGCGAGGCGGTGGAGGACAGCGGCTGGGTCCCGCCGGATGAGGACGCGCGTTGCGCCACCGGCGTGATGATCGGGTCCGGCATCGGCGGGCTTGGCATGATCTACGAGGCGTCGGTGCTGGTAGCGCAGGGCAAGTCGCGCCGGCTGTCGCCGTTCTTCATCCCGTCGGCGCTGATCAACCTCGCGTCCGGCCATGTTTCCATCAAGTACGGCTTCAAGGGTCCCAACCATTCCGTCGTCACTGCTTGCGCCACCGGGGTGCACGCCATCGGCGACGCCGCCCGGCTGATCGGCTTGGGCGACGCCGACGTGATGGTGGCGGGCGGCGCGGAGGCCGCGGTGAACGCGCTCGGCATGGCCGGGTTCTGCGCCAGCCGCGCCTTGTCCACGGCGTTCAACGACCGGGCCGCCGCGGCGTCCCGCCCCTGGGACCGCGACCGCGACGGCTTCGTCATGGGGGAGGGCGCCGGGATCGTCGTGCTGGAGGAGTTGGAACACGCCAAGGCGCGCGGCGCCAAGATCTACGGCGAGGTCGGCGGCTACGGCATGTCCGGCGACGCCCACCACATCACCGCCCCGGCGGACGGGCACGAGGGCGCCTTCCGCGCCATGCGGAACGCCTTCCGCAACGGCGGCGCGCAGCCCGGCGACGTGCAGTACGTGAACGCGCACGGCACCAGCACGCCCTTGGGCGACGACCTGGAGCTGGAAGCGGTGGAGCGGTTCTTCGGCGACGCCGCGAAGGGCCTCGCGATGTCGTCCACCAAGTCCGCCACCGGGCACCTGCTGGGCGCGGCCGGGGCCATCGAGTCGATCTTCTCCCTCCTGGCGATCCGCGACAGCGTGGTGCCGCCGACGCTCAACCTGGAGGACCCGAGCCGGGACAGCGTGATCGACCGGGTGCCGTTGGTGGCGCAGGAGCGCCGGGTGGACGTGGCGCTGTCCAACAGTTTCGGCTTCGGCGGCACCAACGCCAGCATCCTGTTCAAGCGGGCGGCCTGACGCGGGCGGGGCGGGATGCGCTCGGTCCTGTTCATCGCCGGGCTGCTGATGG
>CAXTUQ010000741.1:0-2800 GCA_964247405.1 uncultured Acetobacteraceae bacterium | reverse complement strand
GCCCAGCAGCGCCGCCGCCCGCTCGGTCGCCGCCGCGCGGCCGCCGCCCCGGTGCCGGCGATACACCTCCGTCATCTGCGAGCCGACCGTGAAAGCCGGGTTGAGGCTGGTCATCGGCTCCTGGAAGATCATGCCGATGCGGTCGCCGCGCAGCCGGCCCATGGCGCGGTCGGACAGCGGCAGCAGGTCGGCGCCCCCGAAGCGGACATGCTGAGCAACGCGCCGCGCGCCCCGGGCCAGCAGGCCCATGACCGCCAGCGCCGTCACCGACTTGCCGCAGCCGCTCTCCCCCACCAGGCAATGCGTTTCGCCGCGCCCAACCCGGAGCGAGACGCCGCGCACCGCCTCCACGGTGCCGAAACTCACGCGAAGGCCGTCCACGTCAAGCACGGCATCAGGCATCGCGCGACGCCGCCAGCAGGTCGCGCAGCCCGTCGCCCAGCAGATTGATCCCCAGCACCAGCACGAACAGGCTCAGGCCCGGCACCATGATGACCCAAGGCTCGAAGAACATGTAATCCTTGCCCTCCGCGATCATCAGCCCCCAGCTCGGCAGCGGCGCCGGCACGCCGAGGCCGAGGAAGGACAGCACCGCTTCCAGCAGGATCGCCAGCGCCACCTCCAGCGTCGCCACGACGATCAGGTGCTGCGCGATGTTGGGCAGCACCTCCCGCCACAGCACATGGAAGCCCGACGCCCCGGCGGCCTGGGCCGCGGCCACGTAGTCCTGCCGGCGCACCTGCATGGTCGTGGTGCGCGCCACCACGGCGAAGCGGTCCCACAGCAGCAGCCCCAGCGTCAGCACCACGACGGTCAGCGAACTGCCCACCGCCGAGACCACCGCGAGCGCCACCAGGATCAGCGGGATGCTGAGCCGGCAGGTGATGGCGAACATCACGAGGTCATCGACCCAGCCGCCGAAGAACCCGCCTATCACCCCCAAGGTGATGCCGATCACCCCGCTGGTCAGCGCCGCCACGGTGCCGATCACCAGCGAGATCCGCGCGCCATAGACCAGCCGCGCCAGGTAGTCGCGGCCGAGCTGGTCGGTGCCCAGCAGGTGCGCGCCGTCCCCGCCCAGCCAGGGCGGCGGCGTCAGGCGGTGCGTCAGATCCTGCGCGAACGGGTCATGCGTCACCAGGCTGGGTCCGAACAGCGCCGCCAGCACCGTGACGCCCACGATCAGTGCGCCCAGCGCAGTCGCCCCATGCCGCAGCATCAGCCGGCGCGCAGCCGCGGGTCGAGCGCCGCGTTCAGCAGGTCCGCGAACAACGCCAATCCGATGTAGATCACCGCCAGCAGCAGCACGACCGCCTGCACCACGGGAAAATCGTTCTTGCTGATGCTTTCCCACGCCAGGAAGCCGAGGCCGGGCAGGTTGAACACGCTTTCGATCACGATGGAGCCGCCCAGCATGAAGCCAAGCTGCACGGCGGTGACCGCGACCACCGGCATGGCGGCGTTGCGGGCGGCGTGCTTCAGCACGATGCTGGCGCGCGACAACCCCTTGGCCCGCGCGGTGCGGATGTAGTCGGAGCGCAACGCATCGATCATGCCGGACCGGGTGAGCCGCATCAGCGCCGGGATGGCGGAGAACGCCAGCACCAGGCCCGGCAGGATGTAGCCGGTCCAGTCGTCCAACCCGCTGATCGGCAGCCATTGCAGCCGCAGCCCCAGCCCGATGATGAGCAGCAGCGCCAGCCAGAAGCTCGGCATCGCCTGGCCCAGCAGCGCTACCAGCATCACCAGCCGGTCCACAACCGTGCCCTCGTTGAGCGCCGCCACGACCCCGAGCGGCAGCGCGATCAGCAGCGCGAAGCCGAGGCCGACCAGCCCCAAGGTCAGCGTGACCGGCAAACGGGCGCGGATCAGGTTCGCCACCGGCTCCCGGAACAGGTAGGACCGCCCGAGGTCGCCCCGCGCCACGGCGCCCACCCAGGCGAGGAACTGCTCCGGCAACGGGCGGTCCAGCCCGTAGGCCGTGCGGATCGCCGCCACGTCCTGCGCCGTCGCCTGCGGCCCGGCGACGGCCAGCGCCGGGTCCCCCGCCACCCGGGTCAGCGCGAAGCTGATGACCAGCACCGTGATGCAAACCAGCACGCCCAGAATGACCCGGCGCAGGATGAACCGCCTCATCAACCGAGCCTATGGGTCATGCCGCGTTGCGGCAAGCAGGAAGCCATCCCGCATTGCGGCAAGCAGGAACCCGGGCCAGGATACGGCCATGCTGCGTCCCGTCCTGGCCATTGCCGCCATCGCCCCCTGCTGTGCCGTGGCGGAACCGCTGCGCCCGCCGGTCGAGCCGGCCTGCATCTCCTCCCCGTTCGGCTGGCGCCACGCGGTCGGGCCGCACGCCCCGGCCGCGTTCCACAACGGCATCGACCTGCCGGCGCCGGCCGGGGCGATGGTGCACGCGGCGGCAGCCGGCACGGTGCTGCGCGTCAAGCGCCAAGGGCTTGGCGGCGTCACCGTGCACGTCGGCCATCCCGACGGAATGACGACGCTCTATGCCCATCTCGGCAACCTGGTGCCCGCCATCGCCGAGGGGAAGCGCGGCGTGGCCGCGGGCGAGCCGTTGGGGCACGTTGCCCGCACTGGCGTGACCTACGGCACCCATCTGTTCTTCGCCGTGCTGCGCGGCGGCGCCGCGGTCGATCCGGAACCCCTGCTGGGCGTGCCGCGATGCCGGTGAAGCTCCCAGTGAGCGACCATTTCGACGGCGAGCACTTCTTCAACCCCGGCGCGTCCCAGGCCCGGGGTCTGGGCGCCGTGCTGCGCTGGCAACTGCACCGGCAGAGGG
>CAXTUQ010000740.1:0-2801 GCA_964247405.1 uncultured Acetobacteraceae bacterium | reverse complement strand
GGCCGGCGGCGGGATCGACGCCGTGCGCCCGCAGGTTCGCGACGAACCCGGCGCCGTCCGTGTTGGTCCCGGTGATGCCGTCCGGCCCGAACATCAGCGTGTTCACCGCCCCCGCCCGCTGCCCGGCCGGCAGCACCCGGTCGCACAGCGCCAGCACCGCCTCCTTGTGCGGCACGGTCACGTTCGCACCGAGAAAGCCCGCGGCACGCAGCCCGCGCACCGCCGCCGCCAGGTCCGCGGGCGCCACGGGAAGCGGCACGTAGGCCCCGTCGATCCCATGCCGCGCCAGCCAATGATTGTGGAGGCGCGGCGACCGGGAATGCGACACCGGCCACCCGATCACCCCCGCCAACCGCGTTCGTCCCGTGAGAAGCTGCATGGCCCGACACCAAACACAGGGCGGGCGGGCCAGGCAAGGGAGCCGGTTGCGCCCCCTGATTGCGTTGAGGCCGCCGCGGGTGGACACTGCCGCGCGAACCCGCGCAAACCCAGGGGTTTCGCGATGGAGCCGCCCATGATCCACGTCCTCGCCATCATCACAGCACGGCCCGGCCAGCGCGACGCCGTGCTGGAGCAGTTCCGCGCCAACATGCCGGCGGTGCTGGCGGAGCCGGGCTGCATCGAGTACGGGCCGGCCATCGACATGGAGGGCGCCCCGTCCTATGTGGCGGCGCTCGGGCCGGACAGCTTCGCCGTGATCGAGAAATGGCAGGACGCGGCGGCGCTGGCGGCGCACGCGGCGGCGCCGCACATGCAGGCCTACGGGGCAAAGGTGAAGCCTATGCTCGCCAGCCGGATCATCCACGTGCTGTCGCCGGCGTAGCGGCTCATCGGCGAATTGCTGCCGCCTTGTATCACTTCGAGTTGATCGGGGCATAGGGCTGGCATTGAATCGTACGATCCAAGGTAGGATGCTGACGGCTCATAAGGGGCCGCAATTCCTGGAGGACGCCCGAATGCCCGACGAAACCGCTGCCGGCCAGAACCACGTCGAGCGGCGGTCGCTGATCGGCCAGTTCGGCGCCGCCGCCGTCACCGTGCTCGCGGCCGGCGCCGCTGCCACGGGGGCTGCAGTGGTGAACAGCGCGCCGGCCGCGGCGCAAAGCTACACCGACGCCGACATCCTCAACTTCGCGCTCAACCTCGAATACCTCGAAGGCCAGTATTACATCCACGGCTTCCTGGGCCGCGGCCTGGACGCCACGGACGTGAGCGACCCCAACGGCGTCGGCAATGCGGGCTTCGTGCTCGGCGGATCGCTCGTGCCGTTCCAGACCCCTCTGGTCGCCGGCGTCATCGAGCGGATCACGGTGGACGAGGTCGATCACATCCGCTTCATCCGCCGCGTGCTCGGCAACCAGGCGGTCGCGCAGCCGAACATTGACATCCTCAACAGCTTCAACGCGGTGGCGGTCGCGGCCGGCCTGATCCCAGCCGGCACGCAGTTCAATCCCTTCCTGAACGAGACCAACTTCCTGATCGGGGCGCTTTCGCTCACCGACGTGGGCGTCACCGCCTATGCCGGCGCTGCCCGGCTGCTGCAAAGCAAGGACAACCTGGACGCCGCCGCCAGCATCCTCGCGGCGGAGGCCTACCACGCCGGCTCGCTCCGCACCCTGCTGTGCTCATTTGGTCAGCAGAACGTGTTCAACGCCATCTCCGCCGTCCGTGCCCGGCTCGGCAACGGCAAGGAGCAGGGCCTGTCGATCCCCAACTTCCCCGACAACATCGCCCCGGTGGACGGCGACGGCCTGGTGTATCGCCGCACGGCGGGCGAGGTGCTCGGCATCGTTTACAGCGGCATACCCAACGGCGGCGGCTTCTTTCCGAACCGGGCGAACGGCACGATCCGCTGAGGGTGGTCCGACGCCCCTTTTCCTGGAGGCTTTCTTGCCCGCAGCGCCACGGTTCTGGTCAACAGCCCCGGTTTTCCTCGCGATCCTTGCAGGCCTCGGTCCGCTCGCCCAGGCCGCCGAGCCGCCCCGGCCCGTGTGCGGGCGCAACGAGGTTCTGAACGTGGTGGCCGACGGCATCGCCCAGCGCGGCATCAACGCCGTGATCCTGCCGGGCAGCGTCGGCCAAATCCCGACCGCCCTGCCCGACACCGTCCGCTGCGCGGTCCGGCTGCAGACCACGGTGTTCGACACCAACCGTTTCGGCGCCGTGCCGCAGGTGCGGCTTTCGGTCCTGGACTACACCGTCCGCGCCGGGCACAATGGGTTGTTCGTCGATGTGGCCGGGGACCCGCGTTAGCTTCTAACGCCCGGCGAACATGGCCGCTGCGGCGCCGCGCACCTTCGCCTGATACGTCTGGTTCAGCAGCGGCGTGTGGGAATGGTAGTTGCCCACAGCCCGCATCAGGTCGCCCCGGGTCTCGTCCAGGTAGGTGCGGAGGATCAGCCCGGCCGCCGCGATGTTGAAGCAGGGCCGGTGCAGCAGCCGGTCCCGCACGCCGGCCGGGTCAAGCCGGGTGTAGCGCGACAAGGGGGCCAGCCAGAGCGTGTTGATCTGCATCACCCCAAGGTCGGCCGAGCCGTCAACGTTGTGGTGCACAACGCCGAAGCCGCCGCCCTCGACCGCCTGGATCGACGGCAGCACACGCGGCGGCAGGCTGTAGAGCTGCGCGACCAGCGCCATGCAGGCCAGGAACGGGACCGCCATCAGTGGCTCACGGTGCACGCCGGCATGGCCCAACCCCCCGATTCGTTGCTATTACGGGCCCGCGTAGCCGTAAGCAGGCGCTGCTGCAGCAGCCTTCCACCCCACGCCGCCGCCCTTCACGCAGCCGCCCCTCTTCCGAC
>CAXTUQ010000739.1:0-2803 GCA_964247405.1 uncultured Acetobacteraceae bacterium | reverse complement strand
CGCCAACGCAGAACGCCGCCTGATCACGGCGTCACCCAAATCCCGGCATAGCTCCTCGGTCTGGCTGGTGTGGCGCATCGTCATGCGCGGCAGCAGGTGGAGCTGCATGCACTGCCGGACGATGGAGAACGCCCCTGAGATCAGCGCCTGGCTGGCGATCACAGTGGCCAGCGTGGCGAGCACCACGTGCGGCAGGCGCAGCGCCTCGGGGGCGAGCAGGTAGAACGGGTTCTCGGCCGTCGTCGGGTCGCCCAACACCAGCGCGCCCTGGCCGAGGTAGTTCAGTGTCAGGCAGGGCAGTACGAAGGACAGCCAGGCCAGGCGGATCGGTCGTGCGCCGAAGTGGCCCATGTCGGCGTAGAGCGCCTCGGCGCCGGTGACAGCCAGCACCACCGAGCCGAGCGAAACGAAGGCGGGCCAGCCGTGGCGCAGGCAGGAGGCCACGGCGTGGTGCGGCGAGAGCGCGCCCAGCACGGCCGGGTGGCGCGCGATGCGCCGAGGGCTGCGAACCACAGCACCATCACCGGGCCGAACACCCGGCCGATGCTGCCGGTGCCGCGGCGCTGCGCCGCGAACAGCGCGACGATCACCGCGACTGAGACCGGCAGCACGAACCGCTTCAGCCCGGGGGCGGAAATCTCCAGCCCCTCCACCGCCGAAAGCACCGAGATCGACGGGGTGATCACCCCGTCGCCGAACAGCAGGTAGGCGCCGGCGATCCCGACCAGCGCAAGCCCCGCGCGCGTGCGCGCGCCCACGGACACGCGCTGGGCCAGAATCATAAGTGCCAGGATGCCGCCCTCGCCGCGGTTGTCGGCGCGCATGACCAGCAGGACGTATTTGACCGTGACGATCAGCACCAGCGCCCGTAAGCGTCAGCCGTAGGCCGCGGCTTTGATGGTCCAGGTCTGACGACTGGTTCGGCTACTGTGTCCAGAACCAGGGAAGCAGGGCGTCGATTTGCTGGATGGGATGCTCGGCGATGCGCCCGAGGATGTCGGTCAGGTAGGCCTGCGGGTTGATGCCGTTCATCTTGCAGGTTTCGAGGAGGGTATAGACGCAGGCGGCGCGCTGGCTTCCGGCATCGGACCCGCAGAAAAGATAGTTCTTTCTTCCAAGTACGAGGGGCCTGATGGCGCGCTCGGCGGCATTGTTGGACATCTCGAGCCGGCCGTCTGTGGCGTAGCGGCTCAGCGCCGCCCATCGCGACAGGGCGTAGCGTATGGCCCCTGCCAGCGTGCTTTTGCCGCTGATCCGAGCCAGCGAGGCGTCGAGGAGCGCCTTGAGCTCGTCGAGCAGCGGGCGGGCGTGTTCCTGGCGCGCGGCGGCACGGCGCTCAGGCGATTGTCCGCGGATGCCGCTTTCGACGGCGAACAGGGCGGCGATGCGCTGCAAGGCCTCGAGCGCAATCGGCGAGGCGGTGGCATGGTGGACGTCATAGAATTTCCGACGCGCATGGCTCCAGCAGGAAACCTCGACCAAGGGCGGCTCGCCCGCCGGCGTGGTCGGGGCATAGAGCGCGTCGAACCCGGCGTAGCCGTCGGCATGCAGGAACCCGCGGCAGGTGCCGAGCAGCGCCTGGGCGTGGGTGCCGCGGCGGTCGGCCGAGTAGCGGTAGAACGCGGCCGGCGGCACGTCCGAACCCCAGGGCCGCTCGTCGCGCACCAGAACCCAAAGCCGTCCGGTCTTGGTTTTGCCCAGGCCCGGGGCGAGCACCGGCACGGCGGTGTCGTCGGCGTGCAGCGCGGCGCCAGCCCGGATGTGGCGGCCGATCGCCTCGGCCAAAGGAGAAAGCAGGAACACTGCTTGCCCGACCCAATCGGCCAGCGTCGAGCGGTCAAGGTCCACGCCCTCACGGCCGTAGATGACGGCCTGGCGGTGCAGGGGCAAATGGTCGCAGTACTTGGACACCAGGACGTGGGCGATCAGGCCGGGTCCCGGCCGGCCGCGCTCGACCGGCAGCGCCGGCATGGGCTCTTGGACGATCGTCTCGCACGCCCGGCAGCTCAGCTTCGGCCGCACGTGGCGGATCACCTTGAAGCTGCTTGGCACATATTCGAGCACCTCGCGCTCGTCCTGCCCGACCCGGCTGAACACGGTGCCGCCGCAGCCGGGGCACGTGCAGGGCGGCTCGTGGGTGACCGTTTCGCGCGGCAGGTGCGGCGGCAGCGGCTTGCGGACCGGCTGCTTGCGCTCTCGCGTCCTGGCTTGGTGCTGCAGCCCGGCAGGATCGGTCGCACCGGCGCGGGCATCGCCCTCGGCCTGCTCCTCCTCGAGTTCGCCGATCAGCAGCTCGAGCTGCTCGATGTCGCGGTCGAGCTTCTCCGACGACCGGCCGAACCGCGCCCGCCGCAGCACGGCCAGCTGCGCCTTGAGCTTCTCGATGTGCAGCGTCTTGGCGTGGATCTCGGCCGCGTTGGCCGCGATCTCGACGTCTTTGCGCGCCAGCTCGGCCTGCAGGCCCGCGGCGAACACCCGCAGCGCGTCCGGGTCGGTCGGCAAAGGAGCGCTCGCCAAGGACATAGCCGGATCGTATCAAGGCTGGCCTCTGCCGTACAGCCTTCCCTGCGATCGGCATCGGGTCAGACCGCCACGGGCGTGCGCGGCGCTTCGGGCGCCACCGTGCGCCGCCAGTCCATCGCCTCAAGCAGCAAACCGAGCTGCGCCGGCGTCAGCACCAGGCCGCCATCGGTGATCGGTGGCCAAACGAACTTGCCGGCCTCCAGCCGCTTGGCGAACAAGCAAAGGCCGGTGCCGTCCCAGTAGAGGCACTTCAAATAGTCTGCTCGTTTGGATCGGAACA
>CAXTUQ010000738.1:276-2807 GCA_964247405.1 uncultured Acetobacteraceae bacterium | reverse complement strand
GTCGAGATCAGCCCCGGCACGGCGCCCAGCCCAAACAGCACCAGCGTCGGGATCAGGTAAACAAAGGTCGGCAGCGTCTGCATCAGGTCGAGCGCCGGGCGGATGGCGCGGAACAGCCAGGGGCGGTGGGCGGCCGCGATGCCGAGCGGCACGCCAAGCGCGGTCGAGACCAGGGCGGACGACAGCACCAGCGACAGCGTCTCCATCGTCTCCTGCCAGTAGCCCTGGTTCAGGATGAACAGCAGCGCCAGCGCCACGAACGCCGTGAGCTGCCAGGAGCGGCGCAGCGCGTACACGAGGGCGGCCGCCAGCAGGATCAGCAACGGCGTCGGCAGCCAGACCAGGGCCGTGGTCATCCCATCGATGACAAAGCGGACGCCGGTCGAGAGGGCGTCGAAGAACCCGGCGCCATGCGCCTTGAGAAGCTCGATGCCGGACGCGATCCAGGCGCCTACGGGGAGCTTGTTGTCGCTCATCCAACTGTCGAACTGCTCCATGGCGCCCTCCTCCGCTGAGACTTCAGGGCTGTCTTGGCCAGCCCGCAACCTTAATCAGCCATCCAACGTCGTGGGAAGCGCTGTGTCTCAGGATCGGCGTTCCCACCGCGCATTGGGGGGGCTGCGCGGGCGCGGGTGGGCACTTGCTGAATCGGCGCCTTTAATTTGACACCAATTGGGCTTTCTTCTGGTGTCAGGACAAGGCCAGGCCTGGGCGGCGAGAACGGCTGCGCAGCGGTTGAGCATCCGGTGCATCTCAAAAGCGTTCGCGTGGCGCTCGGCGATGTCGGGCCGTATCGAGGAGAGACATGGCGGAGGTCTTTGATTACGTGATCGTCGGCGCCGGCTCGGCTGGGTGCGTCCTGGCCAACCGGCTGACCGAGGACGGCACGGCCACGGTGCTGCTGCTGGAGTACGGCGGGTCCGACGCCTCGGTGCTGATCCAGATGCCGAGCGCGCTATCCATTCCGATGAACATGCCGAAATACGACTGGTCCTATGAGACCGAGCCGGAGCCGCATCTGGGCGGGCGCCGGCTGCATACGCCGCGGGGCAAGGTGCTGGGCGGGTCGTCGTCGATCAACGGCATGGTGTACGTGCGCGGCAACCCGCTGGACTTCGACCAGTGGGAGGAGGAAGGCGCGGCCGGCTGGAGCTACAAGCACGTGCTGCCGTATTTCCGCCGGGCGGAGACGCTGGAGGAGGGAGGAGACGAGTACCGCGGCGACGCCGGGCCGCTGCACACCCGTTACGGCACGCTGGAGAACCCGCTGCATGCCGTCTGGCTCGAAGCGGCGCAGCAGGCCGGCTATCCCGCGACCGCGGACTACAACGGCTACCAGCAGGAGGGGTTCGGCCGCATGGGCATGACGGTGCACAACGGCCGCCGATGGAGCGCCGCCAGCGCTTATCTCAAGCCGGCCCTGTCCCGCCAGAACCTGTCCGTCGTCACCCATGCCCTCGCCTCCGCGGTGCTGTTCGAGGGGCGGCGGGCCGTCGGCGTCCGCTATCGTCGCGGCGATGCGAACCACCTGGCCCGGGCACGGCGCGAGGTGATCCTGTGCGGCGGCCCCATCAACTCGCCGCAGCTGCTGAAGCTCTCAGGCGTCGGCCCGGCGCAGGAGCTGTCGCAACTCGACATCCCGCTGGTGCACGACCTGCCGGGCGTGGGCGAGAACCTGCAAGACCACCTGGAATTCTACTTCCAGGTCGCGTGCAAGGAGCCGGTGACGCTGTACTCGATCATGAATCCCTGGTCGAAGGCGATGATCGGCGCGCGTTGGGTGCTGCGCCATGATGGGCTGGGCGCCACCAACCACTTTGAAAGCTGCGGCTTCATCCGCAGCCGCGCCGGCATCCGGTCGCCGGACATCCAGTACCATTTCCTGCCCGTGGCGGTGACGTACGACGGCAAGGTCAAGGCGTCCGGCCATGGCTTCCAGGCGCATGTCGGCCCGATGCGGTCAAAGAGCCGCGGCCGCGTGTCGCTGACCGCAGCCGACCCGCGGGTGAAGCCGAGCATCCGTTTCAACTACATGAGCCACCCCGACGACTGGGCGGAGATGCGCGCCTGCGTGCGGCTGACCCGGGAAATCTTCGCCCAGCTGGCCTTCGAGCGGTTCCGCGGCGAGGAGCTGCAGCCCGGCGCTGACGTGCAGACCGACGAGCAGATCGACGCCTTCATCGCGCAGAAGGTCGAAAGCGCCTATCACCCGGCCGGAACGTGCAGGATGGGCCGGGTGGACGACCCGATGGCGGTGGTGGATTCGGAAACCCGGGTGATCGGGCTGGAGGGGCTGCGGGTGATCGACAGCTCGATCATGCCGCTGGTCACCACCGGCAACCTGAATGCGCCGACCATCATGATCGGCGAGAAGGGCGCGGACCACGTCCTGGGCCGCCCGCCGCTCGCCGCGTCCAACAGCCCGGTTTATGTGGCGGAGAACTGGGAGGCGGTGCAGCGCTGAGGCTGCGCCGCCGCCGCGCGTTCAAGCAGCCCGTGCACGTACGCGGCGAAGGAGCGCCAAACCTCGA
>CAXTUQ010000738.1:0-266 GCA_964247405.1 uncultured Acetobacteraceae bacterium | reverse complement strand
CGTGGAACCGCTCCGTGTCCTGCCGCCAGAGCACGATTTCCGCCTTGCCGAACACCGTCCGGGTGCACATGCCGATGGGGAAGGCCGTGGGGTGCAGGTCCAGCGGGCAACCCGCCGCGAGCGCGTCCGTCGTACCCGGCCCTTCCAGTATCAGCCCGACCTGGCGGTGCCCGATGTCCACCACCGAAGCGCCCGGAACCGGGGTGTCCGCATCCAGCGTGCCCGGCGGCGCCAGCAGCAGCCACTCGTCCGGCCCGAGCCAAAGC
>CAXTUQ010000737.1:0-2821 GCA_964247405.1 uncultured Acetobacteraceae bacterium | reverse complement strand
TTGCAACCAACCAACCCACCGGTCCGAGCACTTGTTTCCGGATAAGCCCTAAGCTACTTGGACGATCTCATGCGTGAGCTCTGAGGCAAGCCCGTGACGGACGCGGTGCGGGCAATCGGGGTGACGGAGGCGACGTACTACCGCTGGCGATCGGAGTTTGGCGGGCTGAAGCTGGACCACGTGAAGCGGCTGAAGGTTTTGGAGCAGGAGGACGGCCGCCTGCGTCGCGCGGTGGCTGACCTGACGCTGGAGAAGCTGGTGCTGAAGGAAGCTGCGCCGGGAAACTGGTAAGCGCCCCTCCTGACGACGAAGTCGTCGCAGGGACGTCGTCGGGCGTGCATCGCGCACGTCACGGCCAAGCTGGGCGTGTCTGAGCGTTTTGCCTGCAAGGTGCTGGGTCAGCACCGTTCGACGCAGCGCAGGGTGCCGGGAGTGGCCGACGACGAGGCGGCGCTGACGGCGGCGACCATCGAGCTTGCGCGGCAGTATGGCCGCTATGGCTACCGGCGGGTCACGGCCATGCTGCGGGCCGAAAGGTGGCGGGTGAACCACAAGCGCGTCGAGCGGATCTGGCGGCGTGAAGGCCTCAAGGTGCCTGCCCGGCAGCCGAAGCGCGGGCGGTTATGGCTGAACGACGGGTCGTGCGTGCGGCTGCGGCCGGAGCGGGCGAACCACGTGTGGGCCTACGACTTCGTTGAGGACCGCACCCGGGACGGGCGCAAGATCCGGCTGCTGAACGTCGTGGACGAGTTCACCCGCGAGTGCTTGGCGATCCGGGTTGGGCGCAAGCTGGGTTCGGCCGACGTGCCGAATGCGAGAGCATTCAGCGGGATCGACGTGCTGGCCGACCTGTTTATCGCCCGTGGCACGCCGGGCTATGTCCGGTCGGGCAACGGGCCGGAGTTCATTGCCACGGCCGTGAAGGGCTGGATCAGCGGCGTCGGTGCCAAGACGGCGTTCATTGAGCCCGGCAGCCCCTGGGAGAATGGCTATGTGGAAAACTTCAACGGCAAGTTGCGGGACGAGCTGCTGAATGCCGAGGTGTTCAACACGCTGCTCGAGGCGCGCGTGCTGATCGAGCAATGGCGGGTGCATTACAACAGGGTACGCCCGCACTCTTCCCTGGGCTATCGGCCACCCGCACCGGAGGCCATCGTGTCAGGCATACCCATACTGCCGCCCGGGCAACCAGGCCCGACCGGTTCACATCAGCCGTCCCTGACCATGCTGCACTAACATTTCGCCCGGACCACTCAATGGGGGCTTGTCAGAGGAGGGCATTGCCGCTCACAACGAGTTAGTGGCCAGGCTCGCGGACATCCCGGCCCCGGACGGGACGATGCCGCGGCAGATTGGTGGGGGTAGTTGAGGGAGCGTCTGCGCCGCACGCTCGGCGATCAGGCTGAAGATAGAAGCGATGCCGACAAGGCTGAGGCGGAGCTTTCTCGCGCGAGAAGTTCGCCACGTGCTTCTGACGTCAGGGCCGATGCCATCCAGCATGCTACCCGCGCTCAGAACCGCCACCTCGGAAGCCGACGAGGACCGGCACGGGTGCAGCGAGCGAAATTGAACGGCTACGTCCGTATCTGACGTCCTGGGGCTGTAAAATGGGGTATCCGTTCAGGAGGCCGCCATATTGTCCACTTCTCTCAACCTTGCCAGACTTGAGGCTGGGCGCGACGCCACTCCAACAACCATGCCTGTTGACGGCTGCGGCCTGGACAGCGGGTCATTCAGAACGGTCGGGGGCCCTGGAAGTGTCGGCCGCGCGCTGACCACGGCCGAGCTGCGCCGCTCCAAGCTGGATCGGCACGCATTCCGGGCACGCCCGCGCTTGCCGATCCGGGTTGTCCTCGACGGGGTGCGCCAGGGCTACAACGTCGGCGCCTTGTTCCGGCTATGCGATGCCTTCCTGTGCGAGCGCCTGGTGGTTTGTGGCCGGGACGCGAGCCGTGGAATGCGCAAGCTGGTCCAGGCGGCGCAGGGCACGCATCACTGGGTGCCCTGGGAGCAGCGGGACAGCGCCGTCGAGGCGGTCCTGGCGGCCCGCGCCGAGGGCTGCCAAGTCGTTGCGGTCGAACAGACGAGCGACGCGGTGGGTCTCGACCGTTTTCTGCCCCGCTACCCGGTCTGCCTGGTGCTCGGCTCGGAGCGGGCGGGCGTCTCGCAGGCCGTGCTCGACCTCGCCGATGCTGCCGTGACCATTCCCATGCAGGGCATGGCCAACTCGCTCAACGTGGCAACCGCCGCGGCCATCGTCCTGCACAGGCTGGCGGCGGCCTGCGTGGACGCTGGTGGGGGTAAGGCGCCTTGATCCATCCCGGATGCAGTTCTGCGCCGGAAGCGCGTGTCCAGTATTTGACCTCTCTCTCGCGCGATGGTTCCATGTTCAAGCAGCGGCTCGTCACCAGGACGCTCTGCACCAGAGCGGAGCATGTCCAGGCAGTGATGACGAGGCACGTCCAGGTTCCCCATGATGGCTCGTGCCTTACGCCGGCCAGGGCTGCCGCCCGGTGTGGCTGCCCTTCGCGCACGCGCAAATCCTCGCCAGCCTAGCCACATGCGCTATGGACCTTCGCAGCGGCTGCTGCGCGTAGCCTTCATGCTGGCCGGCACCCGGACTGGTCTCACCCTGGACGAGATCGCACGGGAACTGGGCGTGGGCCGGCGCACGGCCGAGCGGCAACGCGAAGTGCTGGCCGACCTGTTCCCGCAACTGGAGTGCTGGGACGACGAGGCACGCGTGCGCCGCTGGCGCCTGCCCGGCAGCGCCCTCGCGGGTGTGGCCGAGCCGCGGGCCGAAGCGGTGGCGGTCGTGGAG
>CAXTUQ010000736.1:0-2826 GCA_964247405.1 uncultured Acetobacteraceae bacterium | reverse complement strand
CTGCTTGATGTCGAGGCCGGACTCGAACATGTTGGACAGGAACAGGCTCTGGCCCATAGTCTGGAAATGCCCGCCCATGACTCCGAACGGCATGACCGCCCGCCCGCCCTGCGTCACCATGCCGGGGATGATGGTGTGCATGGGCCGCTTGTCCGGCGCGATGCAGTTCGGATGCCCCCGCTCAATCCGGAAGCCGAGGCCGCGGTTGTGCAGCATCACCCCCGAACCCGGCGCCAGGATGCCGGAGCCAAAGCTCTGGAACAGCGAGTTGATGAAGCTGCAGGCGTTGCCGTCGCGGTCCACGACGCACAGGTACACCGTGTCGCGGTGCGCCGGCAGCATGGCCTCGCCCGGCGCCGGCAGGACCGGCATGGCGCGCGCCGGGTCGATCAGGCGGCGAAGGGCGGCGAGGTAGTCAGGGCTGGTCAGGCGGGCGACGGGCACCTCGGCTTGCGCCGGGTCGGCCAGGAAGGCGTCGCGGTCGCGGTACACCAGGCGGGCGGCTTCCAGGTGGCGATGCAGCCGCTCCGCACCGAGCGGGCCGTCGCGCGCCGGGTCGAAGCCTTCCAGGATGCCGAGCAGCATCAACACGAGAAGGCCGGAGCCGTTGGGCGGGCATTGCCAAACCTCCATGCCGCGCCAGGCCGTGTGGATGGGATCGACGAACTCTGCGCCCGTGCGCCCGGCGGCGAAGTCGGCCTCGGTGTGCAGCCCGCCACGGGCGCGGAGCGCCGCCACCATGTCGGCGGCGGCGGCACCCTCGTAGAAGGCGCGGGCGCCGTGCCGGGCGATGCCGCGCAGCGTTTCGGCCAGCGGGCGTTGCACGAACCGGTCGCCCTCCCGCGGCGCAGCGCCGCCTGGCAGGAACGTGTCGGCGCCGGTGCGGCGGAGCTTGTCCTCCACCCCGCGCCAGTCGGAGGCGACCCGGTGGTGCACGGGCCAGCCCTCCTCCGCGAAGCCGATCGCCGGCTGCAGCAGTTCATCCAGCCCCTTGGTGCCATGCGCCGTCAGCAGCGTTTCCCAGGCGGACACGGCGCCGGGCACGGTGACGGCGTGGGCCGAGGTGTTCTCCAGCGCCGTGATGCCCTGTTCCTCGAACCACTCGATGGTTGCCGCCGAGGGCGCGCGGCCGGAGCCGTTGAGCGCCACCACCCGGCCCTCCCCGGCCGGCGCGTACAAGCAGAAGCAGTCGCCGCCGATCCCGGTGGACTGCGGCTCGATCACGCCGAGCACCGCGACCGCGGCCACGGCGGCGTCCATGGCGTTGCCGCCTGCGCGCAACACGTCGAGCGCGGTCAGCGTCGCGGCCGGCATGGAGGTCGCCGCCATGCCATGCGTGGCGTAAACGGGGCTGCGCCCGGCCAAGTGGAAGTCGCGCGGGGCGGTGGGCGGGATCATTACGTATTCCTGGAGGTCGAGACGGGACGGGAGGCTGGCATGGGGCGTCCGGCTTGGCAATCGCGGCCCGATCCCGGCATGATGCCGCCATGGACAATCCCGCGACCCTCGACGACTTCCACCGAATCGACATCCGGGTCGGCACCGTGATCGACGCCCAGCCCTACCCGGAAGCGCGCAAGCCCGCGGTCAAGCTGTGGATCGACTTCGGCGCGGAGCTGGGCGTGCGGCAGTCCTCCGCGCAGATCACCGAGCACTACGCGCCGGACGCGCTGGTCGGCCGCCAGGTCTGCGCCGTGGTCAACTTCGCGCCCCGGCAGATCAGCAAGTTCCGCAGCGAGGTGCTGACGCTCGGCATGCCCGACGCGGAGGGGGCCGTGGTGCTGGTGCGCCCGGACCAGGCCGTGCCCCCCGGCGGACGGCTGTTCTGATGGCCCGCAGCTACGCGACCGTCACCTGGGACCAGTTGCACCGCGACGCGCGGATGCTGGTGACGAAGCTGATGCCGCACGGCCCGTTCAGCGGCATCGTGGCGGTGTCGCGCGGCGGGCTGATCCCGGCGGCCATCGTGGCGCGCGAGTTGGAATGCCGGCTGGTCGAGAGCGTGTCGGTCGCGACCTATGACGAGGAGGAGCGGGCCAAGCCGCACGTGCTGAAACACCCCGCCGCGGCCGGGGACGGCGCCGGGTTCCTGATCGTCGATGACCTCGTGGACAGCGGCGTGACCGCCCAAGTCGTGCGGGACCTGCTGCCGCGGGCGCATTTCGCCTGCTTGTACGCGAAGCCCGCCGGCCAGCGCCTGGCCGACACCTGGGTGGTCGAGGTGCCGCAGGAAACGTGGATACTGTTCCCCTGGGACACCGCGCCGCTGTTCGTGCCGCCCCTCGCCAAGCAGGGCAGTCCCGGCTGACCGGGCGGCCTGCGGCGACGAAGCCCCTTGCGGCGTCCGGACCCCTGGGCTACATCGCCTGCCTCTGAGGCGCCCGTAGCTCAATTGGATAGAGCACCAGACTACGAATCTGGGGGTTGGAAGTTCGAGTCTTTCCGGGCGCGCCATCTCACCATGAAATTGCCTCCGACCTGCGCCAGCGCAGGCGCTGCGGGTCCTCGCGCTTGCCGATGACCGAACCGACGCTCGGCACGATCCTGGCCGGCGGCTTGGCCCGGCGCATGGGCGGCGGGGACAAGGCGCTCCGCACCGTGGGGGGCCAGGCGGTGCTGGCGCGGCTGATCGCGCGCCTGGCGCCGCAGGTCACGCGGCTGATCCTCAACGCCAATGGGGACCCAGCCCGCTTCGGGGGCTTCGGCCTGCCGGTGGCGGCTGACGACGTGCCGGACCGGCCGGGGCCGCTGGCGGGCGTGCTGGCCGGGCTGGACTGGGCGGCGCGGTTCGCGCCGGGCGTGCGCTGGGTCGTGACGGCGCCAGGC
>CAXTUQ010000735.1:0-2846 GCA_964247405.1 uncultured Acetobacteraceae bacterium | reverse complement strand
GGCGCGGATGGGCGACGCGGTGTCCATCGGCCGCCTCGTGACGGCCGAGGAGGTCGCGGCGGTGGTGACGTTCCTCGCCTCGCCCCGCAGCGTCGCCATCAACGGCGACGCGGTCGCGGCCGGCGGCGGCACGGCCGGCCTGCCGCCCGAAGAGGCGGCTGCGCTGCGCGCCAGCGTGGGTCGCATGTCTGCGCTCGCGCAGGAGAACAGGGCGGCCATCGAGCGCGGCGTCGCGCTGCAGATGCGGGTGATCCAGGCGATCGCGGCGGCGGTGCCGCGGGCGCGGGCGGTCGAGGCGCCGGTCTACCAGCCGGACGGGAGCAAGGTGCCTCCGCGCCCGCCCGAAGCCTATGCCTTCCTGTCGCGCATGTGACGGCGGCCTGCACGGGTGACCCGGGGGGCGGCCCGGCTCCGGAAGGGCCGTGTCCGGTGCCAGGCGAATCACACGCTGCCCAGCGCCCGGATGCGGGCCTTCGGATGGATCTCCTGCTGGGCGAGCACGACCGTCGCGGGCATCGACCGCTCCACCACCATGCGGATGTGCGGCCTGATCTGCGACGAGCAGATCACCACCGGGTTCTCGTGGCCGACCGCCTCGACCGATGTCCTGAGCCGCTGGACGAACTCGCGCAACACGCTCGGCGCGATCGCCAGGTGCCGTTCGTCCCCGTCCGGCACGATCGCATCGGCGAACGCCGCTTCCCAGTCGGCCGAGAGCGGAAGGGCGGGGATGTAGCCGTGCGGGCCGGTGTTGGCCATGCTGATCTGCCGTGCCAGGCGGATCCGGACATGGGCGAGGATCGCCTGGATGGCGCGGGACCTGCCGCCGCAGGCTTCCTGGATGCCTTCGAGGATCGTCGGCAGGTCACGGATCGACACCCGCTCGACCAGCAGGCCCTGCAGCACGCGCTGCACGCCGCCGACGGTGATCTGGGCGGGAACCAGGTCGGCGACCAGGCGCTGGTGTTCCTTGCCCAGCCCGTCCAGCAGTTTCTGCGTCTCGGAATGGGACAGCAGCTCGTCGAGGTGTCCGCGGACCAGTTCCGTCAGGTGCGTGACCAGCACGCTGGCGAGGTCGACCACCGTGCAGCCCTTCATGACTGCCTGCTGGCGTCTCGTCTCGCCGATCCAGACGGCGGGCAGGCCGAATGCCGGCTCCTTGGTCTGCTCGCCTTCGATGCCGGGGAAGCCGCCAGCCGGGTTGATCGCGAGCAGCATGCCGGGACGCAGCTCGCCCTTGCCGGCCTCGATCTCCTTAATCCGAAAACAGTAGCCGTTCGGCGGCAGCTCCATGTTGTCCTGCACGCGGACGGGCGGGAGGATGAACCCCATCTCGGTCGCGAACGACTTGCGCAGCATCCTGATCTGTTCGGTCAGGCGGGCGCCGTCGCCGCTTGCCAGGCCGAGCAGGCCATAGCCGAGTTCCAGCCGCAGCGTGTCGATCTGCAGCGCCTGCGCGATGGGCGGTTCCACCGGGTCGGTCGGCCTGATCGCGTCGGTCACGGCGGCCGCGGCGTCCCGCATCGTCCTGCGCCGCATCCAGGCGCTCCCGCCGGCGAGGCCGGCCAGGGTCAGGAACGGCAGCATCGGCAAGCCCGGCAAGGCCGCCAGGACCAGCGCGGTGCCGGCCGCCACTGCGAGCGCCTTGGGCGAGGCGCCGAGCTGCCGCACCATCGCCTTGTCGGCGCTGCCCTCGATGCCTCCCTTGGTCACCACGATGCCGGCCGCGGTCGATACCAGCAGCGCCGGGATCTGGCTGACGAGCCCGTCGCCCACGGTCAGGGTGGTGAAGGTCGAGAAGGCGTCGCCCGCCGCCATGCCGTGCCGCAGCACGCCGATGGCAAGGCCGCCCACGATGTTGATCACCGTGATGATCAGGCCGGCGATGGCGTCGCCGCGCACGAACTTGGCGGCGCCGTCCATGGCGCCGTAGAACGCGCTCTCCTCCTCCAGCTCGCGCCGGCGCAGCTTCGCGGTGACGTCGTTGATCAGTCCCGCCGACATGTCGCTGTCGATCGCCATCTGCTTGCCGGGCATGGCGTCGAGGCTGAAGCGTGCCGCGACTTCGGCGATGCGCCCCGACCCCTTGGTGATCACCATGAAGTTCACCACCAGCAGGATGGCGAACACGATCACCCCGATCACCACGTCGCCGCCCATCAGGAAGCCGCCGAAGGCCGCGACCACGTGGCCGGCTGCGGAGGGACCTTCGTTGCCGTGCGACAGCACCAGCCGGGTGGTCGCGACGTTGAGCGACAGGCGCAGCAGGGTGCTGATCAGCAGCAGCGTCGGGAAGCTCGTGAAGTCGAGCGGCCGCGTGATGAACAGCCCGACCATCAGGATCAGGACGCTGGCTGTGATGGAGACGGCCAGGCCGAAGTCGAGCAGGAACGGTGGCAGCGGCACCACCAGTATGGCGAGCAGCGACATGACGCCGATCGCCAGGCCCACGTCGCTTCCGAGCTTGAAACCGGTCTTGATCCCGAACCGGCCCAGGACGCCGCCTGGCATGTTCAGGCGACCGCGACGACGATGGGACGCGGGATGCGGGTCCCGTCGCGCTCGTATTCGTGCAGCTTGTTGCGGAGCGTCCGGATCGAGATCCCCAGCACCGACGCGGTCCGCGTGCGGTTGCCGAGGTTTCGCTGGAGGGCGTCGAGGATCATGTCCTTCTCGACCGCCTCGATCGTGCGGCCGGCCGTGCGAACGCAGGCCTCAGCCGCCTCCGTCGCGGGGCCGGCCGCTGCCGCGGTCCCGGGCGCAGCGGCGTCGGGCGAGGCGGTGCCGGTCCCGGGGCCGGTCCCGCTCGGCGCCGCCCGCCGGATGACGTCCTCGAGTTCCTGCAC
>CAXTUQ010000734.1:0-2850 GCA_964247405.1 uncultured Acetobacteraceae bacterium | reverse complement strand
ATCGCAGCATCATGAATGGCCTATGCCCCCGCCGCGATTACCCGATGTCCATACACGTCGTTTTGGTGGGCGATCAGCGCCCAGTCGATTGGGCGCGTGAGGACTGGCTGCAAAGCGGGGTAGGCGTCCGGCGCTCCGGTTGTCGGGCGGTAAAGGCGCTGGCGGTGGATGCCCTTCAGCCGCGGCAGGAGCTGGAAGCCGAGCAGGCGGCAGAAGCTGAACGCCACCTCGCTTTGTCCATGGGAATCGACGTAGGTCCGGTCCACCTCCAGGTCGGTGCAATGGCGCAGCACGCCTTCGATCATGGCGGCGGCCTCGGAGGACGAGACGGTCTTGAGCTGCGAGTAGATGCAGGTGCTGCGGCGCTCGACATGCCAATAAATCATGATCCCGCGCCCGCCATATCGCACGTGCCACTCGGTCATCAGAAGCTATGGGGCAGGCGGCGGGATAGACATCTTCGCTGCTACAGCAACCGATGGAGTGTTCGATGTCACCGCTAAACGACCTGAGCCGGTCCCTGGTGCCCCTGGTGCAAGACGGCACGCTGATCGCCGTTGTCGAGATGAGCCAGTCGAGTTGGCTGGTCGCCGGTGTGGTCCCAGGCGTCGAGCGACAGCCGCTGAAAAAGCTTGCTCCCGACGAGCAGGCGCTGCTCCGCCTGTTGCGGCGTTGGCGGGATGAGGCCACCAGAGCCGGAGGAACGGTTGCACGCATCGTCGTCGCCTTCGAAGCCGGCCGCGACGGCTTTTGGCTGGCGCGGTGGCTGCGGTGCCAGTGTGTCGAAGCGCACGTGATCCATTCGACAAGCGTCGCGGTCTCGCGCGAACACAAGCGGGCGAAAACGGACCGGCTCGACACGGCGATGCTGGTGCGCGTGTTCCTGGGCTGGCTGCGCGGCGAGCGCGGGCACTGCAGCATGGTCGCAGTGCCGTCGGCCGAGGAGGAGGACGCCAAGCGCCCAAGCCGCGAGCGCGAGGCCCTGGTTGGCGAGCGCACACGCATCATCAACCGGATGAAGGGAGCCCTGGGCCGGCTCGGCATCCGTGGCTTCAAGCCTGAGCTGCGCCGAGCGTCGCAGCATCTTGAAGATTTGCGCACGCCGGAGGGCCTGCCGATCCCGCCCAACACGCTGGCCGAGTTCCGACGCGACCTGGCGCGGTTGGCGATGGTCCGCGAGCAGATCAACGCAGTCGAGCAGGCCCGGCTGGAACGCCTGGAGCAGGCGCCGGCAACAGGACCACACGCGATGGTGCGCCTGCTGGCCAGCATTGTCGGGGTCGGCGTCGAAACGGCGGACATGCTGGTTCAAGAGGTGCTGTCGCGGAACCTGCGCGATCGCAGGGCGGTGGCGCGCTACGCCGGGCTCACGGGCTCGCCCGACGAGAGCGGCTCCAAACGGCGCGAGAAAGGGTTGGCGAAGTCCGGCAATGCCAGGGTGCGCCGTGGCTTGATCCAGCTCGCGTGGCGCTTTCTCATGTTCCAAAAGGAGAGCGCACTTGCGCGGTGGTATCGGGTGCGGACCGAGGGCGCCCGGGGGGCGCGCAAGACGGTCATGATCGCCGCCCTGGCGAGAAAGCTCCTGGTGGCGCTGTGGCGGATGACCACCACCGGCAAGGTTCCGCTGGGTGTCGTGTTGCGCTCGGCTACGACCTGACCAGGCTCGACAAGGAAAAAGCAAACAGTTTCGGTGCCCCGCTCGCTTCCACGGCGGGCCGCCGACAACGATCCGAGGTGGCGGTGTCCCGAACCAGAACATGGTCGCAGCACCGATCATTAGAATGGGTCCGTCATCTCGGAGCCTCGCCGCCGAAGCGCATGGCTGCTTCATGGTCCGGACCCCGGGCGGGTCCAACCGAATACAAGGTTGCGGCGCGAGATTTCGCGCGCCATGGCGGGCTCCCCTCGGTTCGTCTTTGATCGGCCATCGTCACAGGAGAGACTTCGCGAGGCGACACCAGCGACCGACCTGTCCGAGACTGCCGCCGTGCTCGCGCCCGTCAACACCGCTGCGCGCCGCCTGCGGCGGTGGCCTGCGGCCAGTGTTGACCGCCGCTGCGCGCGACGCCCCAGGGTGGTGCAGGCCGGGGCGGAGAAACGGCTCCCAACCGAACAGAGAAACTCATGCCGGGCCTCGCCAGCCCGGAAATCCAAAACCGGAAAGGACGACACCAGCAAATCCGTCTTGACACTGAAACCCCCATACAAGGTTCTGGTCCCAGGCGCCGAACTGCTTGCTGTCGGCGGCGCAGGCCGTCGTGCCTTCCCCCCAGATCGCAGGGTATCGGGCGCGCAAGGTGGCGTTCACGACCGCGGCGATGGCCTCTCGCGCAGGGCGTCCCGCGTGATGAAGCGTCGCCGGACGTAGAGCAGGTCCTTGTAGGTGACGTCCCCCTGGCCGGACGCCATGCGCTTGAGGCCGGTGTTGGTGCCGATGCCGTTGAGGCACAGCAGCAGGCGCTGCTGCAGGACGGAGCGGGGCAGGTTCTCGTGGTCGGTGACGGTGCGGAAAGCGTCGGTGAAGCCGATGCGCAGGTCGGCTTCCTTGAGCATGTCGAGCAGCCCCGTCATCGGCCAGCACCGGCCGATCTCGCCCTTGAGCGCGACCAAGCCCGCCGGCTCGGGCTGGCGCTCAAGGGCCGCGACGGAGATGGTGCCGCCCCTGCGCTTGAGGACGCGGACGTGTCGGTTTCTCGCTATTCCATGGTCAAGCGTGGCGAGGACGGCCGTCATTTCCGCCCGCACCGTTTCCACGAAGGCCTAACGTTACAGTTGCGTAGTTTGTTTCACATGCAAGCGTTGAGCAGCGGCTTGGTGCGCTCTGCGCCAGAGCGACCAGGCGATGATGTG
>CAXTUQ010000733.1:0-2868 GCA_964247405.1 uncultured Acetobacteraceae bacterium | reverse complement strand
CGGCGCGGCAGCTGCGGACCCCGATCCCCGGGCAGCCGCCGCGGCTCGACCAGCCGATCCCGGGATGTCCGTTCGCCCCGCGCTGCGGCTTCGTCGAGGCGCGGTGCCGGACGGAAGCGCCGCCGTTCCTGGAAGTGGCCCCGGCGCAATGGGCGGCGTGCTGGGCGTCGGACCGGGTAGCGGCGTGATGAATGCGCCGTTGCTGGAGGCCACGGACCTCAGCAAGCGGTTCCCGCTGCGGCGGTCGGCGCTCGATTGGGCGCGCGGTCGCCCGGCCCCGGTGCTGCGGGCGGTGGACGGCGTGAGCCTTTGGGTGCGCCGGGGCGAGACGCTGGGCGTGGTCGGCGAATCCGGCTGCGGCAAATCCACGCTGGCCCGGTGCCTGGTGCGCCTGCACGAGCCGGATGCGGGCGCGATCCGGCTGGACGGCCAGGACGCCCTGGCGCTGACCGGCCCGGCGCGGCGTGCCTACAACCGTCGGGTGCAGATGGTGTTCCAGGACCCGTACGGCTCGCTGAACCCGCGCCTGCGGGTCGGCGATGCGCTGGCGGAGGCGCTGGCGGTGCATCGGGTGGTGGAGCGCGCCGCGGTGCCCGGCCGGGTGCAGGCGCTGCTCGACCTCGTGCACCTGCCGCGGGACGCCGCCGGGCGCTACCCGCACGAGTTCTCCGGCGGGCAGCGGCAGCGGGTCGGCATCGCCCGCGCGTTGGCGGTGGAGCCGGCGCTCATCATCGCCGACGAGCCGGTATCGGCGCTCGACGTGTCCGTGCAGGCGCAGATCGTCAACCTGCTGCTCGAATTGCAGGAGCGGCTGGGCCTCGCGCTGCTGTTCATTACCCACGACCTGCGCCTGGTGCGGCACATCGCGCACCGGACGGCGGTGATGTACCTCGGCCGGATCGTGGAGACCGGCCCGACCGAGGCGCTGTTCGCGACGCCGCGCCACCCCTACACAAGCGCGCTGATCGAGGCAGTCCCGCAGATAGCGCCCGACGCCCGCCCGCGGGACGCGGCGGTGCAGGGCGAGCTGCCGAGCGCCATCCTGCCGCCGGCGGGCTGCCCGTTCCACCCGCGCTGCCCGATTGCCGAACCGCGCTGCGCCACGATCCCGCCCGCGCTGGTACCGCGACGTGCCGGGGCGGACCTCACTTGGCCGGTGGCGTGCCACCTGGCCGGGCCGCCGGAGTGACAGGATTGGGCCGGAGGCGGGCCGCGGCCCGCGCCGGCCGTGGGCCCAGGATGTTGCGCCGCGTTGCGCGGAACTCGGTGACATAATAGGCCAGCGACGCCATCGGCAGGACGAACCCGATGGAGGACGCGAGCCGCCAGCCGCCATGGGCATAGGCCCAAGCGCCCACGCCCGAACCCAGCGCGCCCCCCAGGAAGAACGTCGCCATGAACAGGCCGTTGAGCCGGTTGCGGTACTCCGCGCCAAGCAGGAACAAGGCGCGCTGCCCGAGCACCACGTGGGTCGTCACGCCGAAGTCGAGCAGCACCCCGGCGGCAACCAGGAAGCCCAAGGCCAGCGTTGACCCGGGCCGGCCGACATGGGTGAGGAGGAACGAGGCCGCGACCAGCAGCATCGCAAAAACCGTCGCGGCCCGGCTCCAGCCCCGGTCCGCCAATCTCCCCGCGATGGGCGCGGCGATGGCGCCCGCGATGCCGGCAAACGCGAACCACGCGATGCCCACCTGCGAGAAGTCGTAGGCCGGACCGGCGAGCAGGAGCGGAACCGTGGTCCAGAACAGGCTGAACGCGCCGAACAGCCCGGCATGGCACAGCGCCCGCCGCTGCAGGACCGGGGTGGTCCGGGCAAGCCGGGCCATGGACAGCAGCAGGTGCCCGTAGCCGATGCTTGACGTCGGCTGCCGCCTTGGCAGCGAACGGGCCAGGACGAGGCTCACCAGCAGCAGGACCGACGCGGACAGCACGAACACGGCGCGCCAGGACGCCTGATGAGCGATGAGGCTGGCAACAGGGCGGGCCAGCATGATGCCGAGCATCAGGCCGCTCATGATGTTGCCGACCACCTGCCCGCGTGTCGCCTCGGGCGCCAAGTGCGAGGCGTAGGGCACCAGGACCTGCACGGAAACGGAGCTGAGGCCGATGCACAGCGACGCCCCCAGGAACAGCGCGGGAGACCCGGCCAGCGCCGCCCCGAGCAGGGCGGCGATGTTGACGCCGCCAAGCAGCAGGATCAGGCGGCGGTTCTCGACGAGGTCGCCGAGCGGCACGATCAGCAGCAATCCCAGGCCATAGCCAAGCTGGGTCAGCGTCACGATCAGGCCCGCGGCCCCGGGCGACAAGCCGAGCGCCGTGCCGATCAGGCCGGCCAACGGCTGGGCGTAATAGAGATTGGCGACGATCAGCCCGCCGGCCGTGGACAGGAGGATGGCAAGCCGCGTGGTCATCACGGGCAATGGCCGCGCTGCATCAGGTGCGTCCGGCAGAACAGTCATCTCAGGCCTTTTTGCAAACCAGCCGAGGCGAACCTGCCCAGCCCCCGGCAAATAGGCCGCATCGCGCCACGGTCCAACCCTCGCCGCCCGGCGTGGCGACCATCCACGCCCTGGCTCCTCGGCTACGACCTCGGCAGCCAGACCTCGATCGTTCCACGCGATGGCCGCGGCAGGAAGGTGGAGAAGTCTTGCAGCGTCCAAATCAACCCGGCATCCGCCACCCATGCGGCGACTTGATGCGCGGCAGGCTCATCGCCTGGATGAAAGTAGCGGATGCTCGGCCGGTCAGGCGTGCCCGCCACGCGCCGGGCCTCGACGGCGCCCACTCGCGAACCGAGGCCGGCCTGCAGGTGCGCCGACATCGCCTCCGCCCGGTCGGACCCGGCCGGTACATGGATGACGACGCGTG
>CAXTUQ010000732.1:0-2869 GCA_964247405.1 uncultured Acetobacteraceae bacterium | reverse complement strand
CGCATCCGCGAGCTGCGCCGGCGAGGTCGCGGCCGTGTCGGTCGTCAGCACCATCTCGCCGCGCCGCATCACGGAGACGCAGTCGGTCACGGCCATGATCTCCCGCAGCTTGTGGGTGATCAGCAGCACGGTGCAGCCCTGGGTGCGCAGCGCACGCAGCACTCGGAACAGGTCGTCCGCTTCCTGCGGCGTCAGGACGCCGGTCGGCTCGTCCAGAATCAGGATCTGCGCGCCGCGGTAAAGCGCCTTCAGGATTTCGACCCGCTGCTGCGCGCCCACGGGCAGGTCCTCGATGCGGGCGTGCGGATCGACGCGCAGGCCGTAGGCGTCGCCCAGCCGCGCCAGCTCGGCGGCGGCGCGCGCAGCGCCGGGCGCCAGCCGCGCCCCTCCTTCCGCGCCCAGCAAGACGTTCTCCAGCACCGTCAGCCGCTCCACCAGCATGAAGTGCTGGTGCACCATCTCGATGCCGAGCCGAATCGCGTCGCGGCTGCCGCGGATCGCGGCGGGCTGGCCGCGCACCAGGACCGTGCCGGAGTCGGCCTGGTAGAAGCCGTGCATAATGGCCATCAGCGTCGATTTGCCGGCGCCGTTCTCGCCGACGATGCCGTGGATCGTGCCGGCCTGCACCTTCAAGTCCACCGCGCGGCAGGCGTGCACTGCGCCGAACCGCTTGTCGATGCCGCGCAGCTCGATGGCGGCCGGGGCGCTCCCGGGCGGCGACGTTTGTTCCGGCACCGTCAGTTCGGGCAGGCGTTGTCGCTCAGGTAGTCGTGCACGGTGATCTTGCCCGCGGCGATGTCGGCCCGCGCCTCCGTGACCCGGCTGCGCATCTCCGGCGTGACGATGCCCGCGTTGTTCTCGTCGAACGCCAGGCCGACGCCGTCCTCCGCAAGGCCCAGCACCTGCGTGCCGGGATGCCAGGTGCCGGCGCTGGCGGCTTCCAGCGCCGCGCGGGTGGCGACATCGACCCGCTTCACCATGCTGGTCAGCACGTGGCCGGGGTGCAGCATGTTCTGGTTGGAATCCACGCCGATGCCGTATTTGCCCGCGTCCGCCGCCGCCTGCAGCACGCCGAGGCCGGTGGCGCCCGCGGCGTGGAACACCACGTCGGCGCCGCGCTCGATCTGCGAGCGGGCCAGCTCCGCGCCGCGCACCGGGTCGGCCCAGGCGGCGGGAGTGGAGCCGGTCATGTTCTGCAGCACCTCCACGCGCGGGTTCACCGCGCGGGCGCCCTCCGCGTAGCCGCAGGCGAACTTGCGGATCAGCGGGATGTCCATGCCGCCGACAAAGCCGACCTTGCCGGTGGCGCTGCGCATGGCGGCCAGCATCCCGGCGAGATAGCTGCCCTGCTCTTCCCGGAACAGGATGGACTGGACGTTGGGTGCCTCGACAACCGCGTCGATGATGACGAAGCGGAGCGCCGGGAACTCGGCTGCCACCGCCTTCACGGCGGTCGCCTGGCTGAAGCTGACCGCAATGATGGGAGTCGCGCCACGCCGGGCGAAGTTGCGGATCGCCTGCTCGCGCTGGGCGTCGTTCTGCGGCTCGAACTCCCGCACCGCGACGCCGGTGGCCCGGGCGAACGCTTCCGCGCCGTCGTGGACGCCCTCGTTGAACGACTTGTCGAACTTGCCGCCCATGTCGAACACGACCGCGGGCGCGATTTCCGCCGCGCGGGCAACGCCTATGGACAGGAGCGCTGCAAGGGCTGCGGCGAGCAATCGGGGCATCGTGGGGTTCCCTGGGCAGTTCAGGTCATGGTAGGGCGAAGATCATACGCCATCAATGCGGCGCGCTTTACGCGCCACCGCCCCGTGCGCGACACTGCCGGCCATGACGACCTCCTCCGGCGCCCGCATCGACCGCCTGCTCGAAACCCTGCCGCGCGCCTATCCCGGGCCGGGCGGCGCCGTGGCTGTGCTGCGGGAGGGCGAGGTGCTGGCCCGGCACGCCTGGGGCTGGGCCAACGCCGAGCGGCGCATCCCCTTCACGCCGCAAACGCTGTTCCGCATGTGCTCCGTCACCAAGCAGTTCACCTGCGCCCTGGTGCTGGACGCCTTTCCCGACCCGTCTGTGCTGGACGCCGACGTGCGGGCATGGCTGCCGTTGCTGGAAGGGACGCCGCCCGGCGCGCTGCATCTGTGCCACAACCAGTCGGGCCTGCGCGACTACTGGGCGGTGGCGATGCTGCACGGCGCCCCGGCGGAGTCGGCGTTCGGCGATACGGAAGCCGCCCGGGTGATCGCCGGCACCCGGACGCTGCAGTTCTCGCCGGGCCGCCGCTACTCCTACGTGAACCAGAACTTCCGCATCCTGTCGGACATCCTGCAGGAGCGCACCGGGCGCGGCTTCGCGGAGCTGCTGCGCACCCGCATCTTCGAGCCGGCCGGCATGGGGCGCGCGATCCTGGCCGCCGACACCCGCGCCATGCCGGACGGCACGGAAGGCTACGAGGGCACCCAAGCGTCCGGCTTCCGTCCGGCGGAGAACCGCATCTTGTGGACGGGCGACGCCGGGCTGGGCGCCTGTCTCGACGACATGATCGCCTGGGAGCGGCACATCGACGCGATGCGGGACGACGCGGACGGGCTGTACCGCCGGCTGTCTGCCCCGGTCGCCTTCGCGGATGGCGCCCCGGCTACCTACGGTTTCGGCCTGGGCCGGTCCACCGAGCTGGGCCGTCCCGCCACCGGCCACGGCGGCGCGCTGCGGGGCTGGCGCAGCCACCGGATAAACGTGCCTTCGGAGCGCGTCTCGGTCGTCGTCCTGTTCAACCACCTGTCGGACGCCCGCGCCGCGGCGGCGGACGCGCTGGCCACGGTGCTGGGAGAGGATCGGCCGCCGCCGCGGCGCGGGCGTCCGACAGGTG
>CAXTUQ010000731.1:0-2872 GCA_964247405.1 uncultured Acetobacteraceae bacterium | reverse complement strand
CGCCGGGCCTGCCGGTGCTGTCCGCGGCGCTGGAGCCGGACGTGGCGCTGCCCGACACGCGGGTGCTGGCATTCTGCGGCATCGCCCGGCCGTCCAAGTTCCACGCCACCTTGCGCCAAGCCGGCGCGACCGTCGCGGAATGCATGGACTTCCCGGACCACCACCGCTTCACCCGGGCCGAGTTGGAGCGCGTGCTCGCCCGTGCTACCGCACTCGGCGCCGTGCCAGTGACGACTCCAAAGGACGCAGTGCGCTTGCCCGGCGCGGTCCGCAGCCAAATCCGGGTCGTCGGCGTTTTGCTGCGCTGGGACGATCCGGACGGGCTTGAGCGCCTGCTGGCCGAGTCTGTGCCATGAGGCTGTCGCATTGGGTGGAGGCGGCCACGGCGCGCGCCGCGTTGCGTTTGCTGCGCGCCCTTGGGCCGGTCACCTCCAGCAACCTGTTCGGGGCGCTGTTCCGTGCCGTGGGACCGCTGCTGCCGGTTTCGCGCGTCGCGCACGACAACCTGCAAAGGGCGTTGCCGGAGCTTGACGCCCATGCCCGGCGCCGGGTTGTCCGCGGCGTCTGGGACAATCTGGGACGCACCGTTGGCGAGTTGCCGCACATCGCCGATTTCCGCGAAACCGCGGCCGGCCCCGGCTGGGAACTCATCGGCGCCGACATTCTGCGGCGGCTTGCGGAAAAGGGGGGGCCGATGATCTTCTTCAGCGGCCACATCGGCAACTGGGAAGTGCTGCCGATCGTCGTTGCCGCACACGGCCTGGCGTTCGCCCCGTTCTACCGCCCCGTGGAGAACCGGCAGCTCGACGCCATGCTGCTCGGCCTGCGTCGGCAGGCGGTTCGGACCGAGGTCCCCATGTTCGCAAAGGGCGCTGCGGGCGCCCGCCAATCGCTCGTCCACCTGTCGCGCGGCGGTCGGCTCGGCATGTTGATGGACCAGAAGATGAATGACGGGATCGAGGCCCGGTTTTTCGGCCGCCCGGCGATGACGGCCCCGGCCTTGGCCGCGCTGGCGCTGCGCCTGCGCTGCCCGGTGATCCCCGGCTACGTCGAACGGACCGGGCCCGCGCGCTTCCGGCTGACCTGCGAGCAGCCCTTCGTCTTGCCCGACACCGGCGACCGGACGGCCGACATTGCGAGCCTCACGCAAACGGTGAATGACACGTTGGAACGCTGGATCAGGGCCAAGCCGGAAAGCTGGCTCTGGCTGCACCGGCGCTGGCCGAAAGCTTAGTAGCGGGCCTTCGCCGGGATCTTGACGATTTCGGGCAAGGGCGACCGGGCCAGCGACTTGATCGCCGGGCGCGGCTTGCCGGAGGCGGCACCGATGGTGGCATCCTGCTGCTCAATGATGCCCTGGGCCGGCATGTCGCCGTCGAAACCCATCAAAGCCGTGCTGGGCACCCGGCGATTGCTGCTGCGGGTGCCATCAACGTAGGTCACGTCGAAAGCCACGAAGCTGCTTTCGATTCTCTTTTTAGGCGGCATTGGTATCCCCTGGGCTGGTGCCCTCGGCTGGTGCGGCGTCCCCGGTTTCGCCCTCGGCCTTGCGACGCGCTGCGGCTTCCTCTTTGTCGCGCAGCTTCTCCTCTTTCTTGGCCTGTTTGGCGCGGTTCCGCTCGGCCCGCTGCATGTTGTAGTTGGGCTTGAAGACCATCGATGTTCCTTGCGGCGACAGGTGGAAGGCCGCGCGTCAGTTTTTAGCCGAGTTGGCTCTCGCGCACGACGCGCTCATGGCCGTCGCGGGCATTTTTGACGCGATATTGCAGATCCCGGGTTTCGCTCGGCATCTGCCGCACTACAGTATAGCTTCCCCGCGGCGCATTGCCGTCGAACGCGCTGGGGGAGAACTCCACCTTTTGGCCGGAAGCGAACTTATGAGCTGACATGTCGGTCGCCTCCGGCCGCTGTCACAGGGACAGCTCTGAGGTTGAAGTGTTACGCGGCTTGCAGGTTCACCGCGGAGGTCTTGCCCTGCTGGCCACGCTCAAGCTCGAAGCTCAGCTTCTGGCCCTCGTTCAACGAACCCATGCCGGCGCGCTCAACCGCAGAAATGTGCACGAACACGTCCTTGCTGCCGTCATCCGGCTGGATGAAACCGAAGCCCTTCTGGGCGTTGAACCACTTAACCGTTCCGACTGCCATAGTATGCTCTCCATAGGCACGGCGACCCGCACGGTGCAGGCCGAATTACTTTTACATTAGGGAAGCACCGGAATAGCCGCGGACCCAGGGAAGGGTTCAACAAGCATCAATCCAAAGACTGGCTGGCCCAAGACGAAAAGCGCCGGTGCTGACATGGGCCTTCTCCGCCCAAATGTAAAGCAGGCCCACGGATTATGTTCAGGTCGGCAATGCCTTCTTTCCTGCCCGGTCCGCGCTGGCGGCCACCTCGCCGTCCCCGAACCGCAGCCGCAGCCGCTGGCCCGGCGCCACCCGCGCCGCCGACGTGACCGCCTGGCCGGACCCGTCCAGCACCAGGGCGTAGCCGCGCGCCAGCACCGCTTCCACCGACACGGAGTCGAGCCGCGCCGCCGCCCCGGCCAGCCGCGCCCGCGACTCCCGCAGGCTGCCTTGCAGCGGCGCCGGGGACAGCCGCCCCAGGATGGCCCCGGCGCGTCCCTGCTGCCGAGCCACCGCCTGGCGCAGTGCGCCCCCCAGCCGCGACGCCGCCAGCGTCACCGCGGCCCGGCGCATCGCCGCCACCCCGTCCGGATTGGGCATGCGCAGCTCGACCTGCACCAGCGCCGCCCGGCGTGCCCGCACCAGGTTCGGCAACGCCAGCGCCAGGCGCAGCCCCCGCGCCTCGACCGCCTGCCGCGCGGCGCGCATCAGGCCGGGCAGGTCCGGCATCCCGCGCTCCGCCCGCGCC
>CAXTUQ010000730.1:0-2895 GCA_964247405.1 uncultured Acetobacteraceae bacterium | reverse complement strand
GGGTATATGGGGGTGAGGGCGGTGCCTTTTCCTACTGCCGTTACAGGTGAGAGATTGGAGTGCCGCGAACGCAGGACCAGGAAGACCGGGAATACGACATCAGAACGGAGTTGATGGTGATGGGTATCGAGCAAGCCAGGGTGAACATTGAACAGATGCGGCTCAACTCTGGCAAGTTGCGCCATGACCTGCGCACCGATAGCCGAAAGTTCATCTTGCAGGCCCTCGTCGCAGCCGCCGCCTGCGTAGGCGCCGGCGTGGCGCTTGCCAATTGGGTGAACAGCCGCGCCGCCCCGCCGCCCGCGGTCCAGGCTGCGCCGCCACAGGCGACGCCGCGTGGGTAAGTGGCAGCCGCAGCAGTCGCCGGATTCCCCGGAACCATGCCGGTGATTATCGGCAGCATGACGCTGCTGCTGCGCGCCACAAGGCGGGCCAACCCGCCGGAAAACACAAAGGGAGTTTGAACCGCCATGCACCCCATCACCCGACGCGGCCTCGGCGCCGGCGCCCTCGCCGCGGGCCTCTTGGGCCGCAGCGCCCGCGCCGCCATCCCCACGGCGGACGCGGCGCCGCCCCCGCTCCCCATCGAGAAGGGTGCCAGCCTCCGCGTCCTCCGCCCCGCCAAGTTCGTGGAACCGGACGAGGCGATCTTCCGCGAGAACACCAAGCGGTTCGCGGACGCGATGGGCGTGCAGGTGCGCGTCGATTTCTCCGGCTGGGAGGATCTGCGCCCGCAGACGGCGGTGACGGCCAACACCGGCGCCGGGCCGGACGTGGTGGTGGGCTGGACCGACGACCCGCATCTGTATGCGGACAAGCTGCTCGACCTTTCGGACATCGCCGAGTACCTCGGCAAGAAATACGGCGGCTGGTATCCGCTGGCCGAGAAGTACGGCAAGAAGTTCGGCACAAACCAGTGGATCGCCATCCCCATGGGAGCGAGCGGCGGGCCGATGGTGTACCGGGAATCCTGGGTGAAGGAGGCCGGGTTCGACACGTTCCCCGCCACCACCGACGGCTTCCTCGACCTGTGCCGCAAGCTGAAGGCGGCGGGCCACCCGGCGGGCTTCGCGCTCGGCCACGCGGTGGGGGACGCCAACGCCTACTGCCATTGGCTGGTGTGGGCACACGGCGGCGCGATGACGGACGAGGCGGGCCGGGTCACGATCAACAGCAAGCAGACGGTGGAGGCGCTGAGATACAGCAAGGCGTTGTACGAGACGTTCATCCCCGGCACCAACTCCTGGCTCGACCCCAGCAACAACAAGGCGATGCTGGCGGGCGAGATCGGGGTCACGCAGAACGGGGTGTCGCTGTACTACTCCGCGAAGAACAGCCCGGACCCCAAGATCGCGGCGCAGGGCGCGGACATGAACCACGCCCTCATGCCCGTCGGCCCGGCGGGCGTCGTGACCCAGGGCGCGCTCGCGATCAACGCCATGGCGTTCCGGCACAGCAAGTACCCGAACGCGGCCAAGGCGTACCTGGCCTACATGATGGAGGCCCCGCAGTACGACGCCTGGCTGTCCGGCAGCTTCGGCTACTGGGGCCAGCCGCTGCGCGCCTACGAGAACAGCGCCGTGTGGAGCGGCGACCCGAAGATCCGCATCTACAAGGACACCATGGCGGCGTCCCGCTGGTACGCCTGGCCCGGCGCGATCACCGAGCAGTCGGGCGCGGTGATGGCGGACTACGTGATGGTGGACATGGTCGCCTCCGCCAGCACCGGCGACAGCACGCCGGAGGACGCGGCCCGTGAGGCGGAGCGCCGGGCGAAGCGGTATTACCGGTCCTGACCTGGTGCGGCGCGGCAGCCGTCGATCAGCAGGGAACAAGACGGCTGCACGGGCGTTGAATATTCGCGTCGCATAAGGAGTTTACTGATGAACACGAACACACGCGGTTTCACGGCCTTCGCCCTCGCTTGCCTGGCTTTGGCTGCATGCACGCCTGCGGAACGGAGGGCGGAGCGTCCGCAAAGCACGGTGTCGCCAAGTCTCGACAGCGGCGTCACCAGCAACAACGGCGGCGGCCAGCGGGCTTTGGGCAACAACAGCAACGTAGGCGTCTCGACGCCGGTGCGCTGACGCGGCGGGCAACTCAGCCAGCCGGCCGCTCCTCCCTTTGGGATCGGACGGGCTGGCGGCGTTACGGGTTGGCTGGGTTCATCACCGGTCGTCCGCCCGGCGGCTTGCCGCCGGGATGGCGGCCGGGCGGTCCAGGCTGTAGCGTCCTCGGCATGACGCTCCACACATGGCTCACCTTCCTCCTGGCTACGGCGGTGCTGCTCGCGATTCCGGGTCCGACCGTCCTGATGGTGATCGGCCAGTCCCTGGGGGCGGGCCGCCGCCATGCCTTGCCGTTGGTCGCGGGCGTGGCGCTCGGCGACCTCACCGCCATCACGTTGTCGCTCGCCGGGCTTGGGGCGGTGCTGGCTGCGTCGTCCGTGGCGTTCACGCTGCTCAAGTGGGCCGGCGCCGCCTACCTCATCGTCCTCGGCGTGAAGCTTTGGCGTGCGCCGGTGTCTGCGGGCGCGGCGCCGCCGCTCAACGCGGGCGCCGCGTTCCGGCAGGCCTACGTGGTGACGGCGCTGAACCCCAAGGGCATTGCGTTCTTCGTCGCCTTCGTCCCGCAGTTCGTCTCGCCGTCCGCACCGTTCCTGCCGCAGGCGGTGATCCTGGTGATGAGCTTCGTCGCCATGGCCTCGGCGAGCGTGCTGCTTTGGGCCTCGCTGGCGGGCCGGGTGTCCTCGCTGGTCCGACGGCCCTCCGTGCGGCGCGGATTCAACCGTGCTGGCGGCGGCGTGCTGATGGGTGCCGGGTTGGCCCTCGTCTTGCGGCGCTGACATCGCTTGTTGAGCTTTTTATCCCGCCCCAGCCCGGCGCAGCAGCCCGT
>CAXTUQ010000729.1:0-2896 GCA_964247405.1 uncultured Acetobacteraceae bacterium | reverse complement strand
CGACACGGTCGGGGCTGGGCGGCTCGACCCGGAGAGCACGGCACCTCTCTTCGGCCTCGGTGGTGAGCTCGTCGATGTCGCGGGTGCGGGGGGCCACCGCGTCGCGAAGCCAAACGCCGAGGTCCTCAGCGTCGGCGATCGTCGCCTCGCGGAAACCGAGCAGGGCGCGTATCTCGGCCCGCTGCCGCTTAAGCGTGCGGTCGTCGGAGGCGGGCAGCAGCGCCGCCCGTCTGCCAGGCGCCGGCATGCCGAGTCTGTGCGCCAAGTCCGCCACGGCCTCCTTGTCCACCTCGGCCGCGTCGCGTGGGAAGCGGCCGCGGGCGCGGTAGAACAGCAGCATGACGGCGAACCGCAGGCGGCTGCCCCAGCGCTTGGCTTCGACGACGAGGCGGTCCGCCGGGGACAGGTCCCAGGCACTGTCCAGCACCGTGGTGCTCATGCCAGTGTCGCCGCCCTCAGGTCAGCAGTAGCACAGGCAGGGAGAGGCGCCTGGCCATCTTTGGAGTGCCATGCGGCTACGCCCCGCCGCGGGCGGCGCCGTTGACCGCGCGCCACGCCACCGACCGCGACACGCGGAACAGTGCCGCGATCTGCGCGTAGGTCTGGCCCTCATCCGACCGCATCCGCTGGGCCTCCTTCTGCTGGTGGGGCGTGAGGCGGAACCGCCGGCCGAGGTGGGTGCCGCGCTTGCGCGCCGCGGCCAGCCCGGCGTTGGTACGCTCAATCAGGGTGGCGCGCTCGAACTCTGCGAGTTGGGCCAGCACGCCGAACACCATGCGCCCGGCCGGCGTCGAGCTGTCCACGCCAAGGGTGGTGATGACGATGCGCACGCCGCGCGCGTCCAGGTCACGGGCGATTGTGAGGGCAGCCAAGGCATCGCGCCCGAGACGGTCCACTTTCCAGGCGACCAGGCTGTCCCCGGGCTGAAGGCGCTTGAGCAGCGCATTGAAGCCTGGCCGCTCCCGGGCGCCGGACTCCTTCTCCTCCACCACGTTCGCTTGGATGACGCCCGCTGCCTCTAACGCGTCGAGCTGGAGCGCGAGGTTCTGGTCCTCGCGGCTGACCCGTGCATAGCCCCACACAGACGGCACTAGACGTCCCCTCTTTGCGGCACACCCTTGCGGAACGTGTAAGCCATTGAACGTGAACGGTCCAGGATCTTGTTCCGCAACCGAGCGTTCGCGGAACAAAACCGCCGCTGGCCTAAGCGCGCGACCCCTGCGGCCACGCTCACCCGACCCGAAATGGCCCCTGGTGACAGAGGTGTTGGTTCAAGGGCTTGAGGTGGCCGAGCTTGAGCGAGCCGGCCAGGCGCATCGCGTCGGACCAGTTCTCGCGGATCAGGCCGAGGTTGACCGTGCCGAGGCTCAGCTTGTTGAAGGGGCCGTAGTCGGCGCGGCGGTCGATGCGCCACAGCCTGGCGTCGCCCAGGTCGGCCAGGCGCGGGCTGAACTGGTAGCCGAGCAGCCAGAACAGGCCGAACACCGCGTCGGAGTAGGCGCCGGTGTCCGTCATGAGCTCCACCGGCTCCAGCTCGGTTTCCTGTTCGAGCAGCAGTGCGAGCAGCACGAGGCTGTCGCGCAAGGTGCCGGGCACCACGATGGCGTTCAGCCCGCTGAACTGGTTGGACATCAGGTTGTACCAGGTCACGCCGCGGGCGTGGCCGAAGTATTTCGGGTTGGGGCCGGCATGGATGGCGTGGGCGGGCGCCACAAAGCGCATGCCGTCCGCGGACGCCACGTCGCCCGCGCCCCAAAGCTTGGCGAGCGGCAGTGCGGCGTGGGCGGACACGATGCGGGCGCTGGCGGCGCCGATGGTGTCGGGCCGGATGAAGTTCTGGCTGATCCAGGCCAGGCGCTCGCGCCGAAGCGCCGGCACGTCGGGCCGGCTGACCGCCTCGATGCCGATGTTGCAGGCTTCGGCGACCAGGGCGGCGCACAGACTGGTTTCGAAGTGCTCGACCTGGGCCTGGCGTTCGCTCAGGTGCGTGAACGCCCTGGCGAAGCCGGTGCGCCCCATGACTTCCAGGAACAGGTCGGGCATGGCGGCCCTTGGCATCCGGCCGCCGATGGCCGGCCGCAGGGCGCGCAGGGTCTCGGTGTCCTCCAGCCGGTCGAGCGGGGTGATGACTATGCGCGTCTTGCCGTCGACGGTCTCGAACCGCAGGTCGGGGTTGCTCGCCGCCCGCTCCGCCACGGTGCGATAGGCGCCGTCGAGCAGCGTGGCCAGGCGCTCGATCTCCGCGTCGGCGTCCAGAGAGCGGTTCAGCGCCCGGCACACCACGAGCTTGGACTCCTGCCACGTCGTTCCATCCAGCATTCCGCGGCGTGGGTCACCATACCGCGTGCCGGGGCGGGCAAAGATGTCCCGGCGCTTGATGGCGGCGCGCCAGGCGTCGATGACCGCGAACACGTAGGCCTTGGGGTCAGCCACGCGGCCGTCTGCGTCCAGCGCGTGCGTGCGCCAGGCTATCGGGACCGCGGCCGTGGGCGCGGTGCGCATCTTGGCACCGGACCAGTCGGCGATGCCGGCGAGATAGGCCATCGCCTCCGCCACCGCCTTGCCGCCGGGTCCGGCCTCCATGGGCAGCCGGGTGGCGATGTTGAAGAACAAGCGGCGCGCCCGCCGCCACCGGGTGCGCAGCTCGGCATAGGGCCTGGAGTCGTGCGGCCGGGCGATGGCGTCCACCTCGGCCATCGCGGTGGCCAGGTCGGCACGCGGCAGCCGTTCGAACAATGCCACCCGCCATTGGTCCAGCGGCAGCCCGTCTTCCTCGAACACCAGGGCGGCCATGTCGCGCAACAGGAGCGCGGCGTCGTCGAGATCGCGCAGGCTCCGCAGCCGGGCCTTCTTGTCGGCGGCCTCGGCATCCCTGACCAGGTCGGTGAGCAACGCT
>CAXTUQ010000728.1:0-2902 GCA_964247405.1 uncultured Acetobacteraceae bacterium | reverse complement strand
TTGCACAGGGGACTTTCACCCCCAAGCTGCTGGACATGCCCAGCACACAGGACGCCCAGCGGGCGCCGCTGCGCGGTGCTGCGCATCCTTGACCGCCGCTGCGCGCGGCGCCTCGATGTTATGCAGGCCGGAGCGGAGAAACGGCGCTCCAGCCGAACCGAGAAACTTGAGTAGCATCCCGAAAGCGCGCTTTGGAGCTGCTGCCGAGATGTCCTGGTCGCGCCTGCAACATCGAAGGCGCCTGTAATTCGTCACGTAACGGATTGCAGATGGCTTGATCAGGACAGAACGCTTTTGGAAGCGCCATAGGACTGTCACCCCACCCCGAACTCGCCGCTTGCGGTGCCCATTTGGCTGACCTGCTGGTAGAGCTGCGGTCGAGCCTCGGGACGCACTGAACAGCCGCGCCGGTCCCGATCGCATCGAAGGAGGGTAAACAGAGCTTGCAAAATGGGGCGCGATTAAAGAACGGAGAAACGGCCTCAAGCCGAACCTGGAAGGTGGCAGGGTCCGGTAGGAGCGGACCGGGTCCAAGAGGAGCACAGGATTACTGGTTGCGAAATTGGGAGCGGCGCCCGGAAACGGCGCGGCGGATCCGCTCAAAGTCGGGGAACGCTTCGGTGCGCTTGCGCCATGCCGATCCCGAAGCCAAGCCGGGGCGGCGGCGAAAGCCGAAGTGGGATGAAGCCTGGGGCCGTGGGTTCGCATCCCGCCGCGGACGCCAAGCCGGCCCCGCGCCGGGCCAAGCCTCAGCCCCAGTCTTCAATCGATGAGCGGGAAGTCCGTCATGGCTGCCGGGGGTACGCCGAGGCGGTCCAGCAGCAACAGGAACGCGCATACCACGGCCAGGATCGCCATCAGCAGCAGGACGCCCGTTGCCGCCTCGCCCAGCCGGGGACCCGGCCAGCGCCGCGGCGCGGCCCACCTGATCGGCGCCGCCGGCCTCATGGCCTCCATGGCGTCCCGGAACTTGCCGGGGCTGCGGTCCTTCGCGGTGTGGCTTGAATGGTTCAGCATGGCTCGATCGCCTGTTGCGCCGTGCAGGCCAGGCGGTCGCTTGCGTAGTTGCAGGCGGCTGCCACCACGAGGGCCACTACGCCGGCGGCCAGCAGGATGGCCTGCAGCCGCAAAAGGGCGCGGTCCTGCGCCTCCGCCTCCTCGTCCTCCATCCCTGGCGGTTTCCAATTCGAGATGTGCATTGCGCCCCCCTGCCGATGGCCGAACCCCGGCCCCGGCGGCAGCTATGCGCGCATCAGCCCGGCGAGGCTGTGACCTGGGTCACCCCTGTACCCACGCTGCGCGCCATGCGGCGGCCACGGAGGCTTTCGAATGGAGACCGGATAGGATGCGCTCCCGGGTTCACCTGTGACTCCTTTCCATCTAGTCTCCTTGCGCTGTTGATCGCGGCCGAGGGCTGAACCCAGGAATACGGAACGTATTG
The DNA here is from genome assembly GCA_964247405.1 of uncultured Acetobacteraceae bacterium. GTDB lineage: Bacteria > Pseudomonadota > Alphaproteobacteria > Acetobacterales > Acetobacteraceae > CAHJXG01. The sequence continues at coordinate 1,461 of CAXTUQ010000728.1, read as the reverse complement.
TGCACTGCGTGCGGAGTGACATCGTGAGGCCCGACGTCGCTCACGGCCGCGGCGACCCCTTGTCGCGCGCGCTCCCGGCCATGGCCGCCCCGTGACGCCGGCGCTTTCCCGCGCGACCAAGCGCGACGTGCTGGCGGCCACGCCTCTGTTCGCCACTCTGGGACGCGAGGAGCTGACGGCCCTGGCCGACCTTGCGGGGGAGCGGCGGGTGGCGCGGGACACCGTCGTGATGCACCGCGGCGACCCGGATTGCTCCCTGCTGGTCCTGGTGCTCGGCCGCCTCCGCGCGGGCGCGGTGTCCATCGAGGGACGGGAGGTCACGATCGGCGTGATGGAGCCGGGCGCGGTGCTGGGCGAGGTTGCCCTGCTCGACGGGCGGCCGCGCAGCCTCGACGTGGTGGCGATGGCGGACAGCCTGCTGCTTTCCGTCGAGCGGCGCGACTTCCTGCCGTTCCTGCGCGCCCGGCCGGAGCTGATGCTGCGGCTGATGGAACTGCTCTGCGACCGCCTGCGCCGGAACAGCACCGCGTATGAGGACCTGGCGCTGGCGCCGCTCGCGGTCCGCCTGGCCCGGCTCCTGCTGACCTTGGCCGACGTGCACGGCGCCCCCACGCCCGACGGGGTGCAGATCCGCCTGGCGCTGTCGCAGCGCGACATGGCCGCCCAGGTCGCCGCCACGCGGGAGCGGGTGAACAAGCAGCTCCGCCAATGGCACGAGGCCGGGGTGCTGGGCGACCGGGACGGCCGCCTGGTGCTGCGGCAGCCGGCGGCGCTGCGCGCGCTGCTGGCATAGACCACGGCCCGGCGCTTCTGGCATGATCGGGCGATGCCAGGTCTTCCCATGCCGGACCTTCCCACCCTGCCGGCCTTCGTGCTGGCCGTCACCGTGCTGATGCTGATCCCGGGGCCGAACGTCGCGCTGATCGTGGCGAACTCGGTCGCCTACGGGCGGCGCTACGGGCTGCTCACCGTGGCGGGCACCAGCGCGGCCACCGTGGTGCAGTTGGGCCTGACGGCGCTCGGCATGGCGGGAGTGCTGGGCAGCCTCGGCCACGGCTTCGCTTGGCTGCGCTGGATCGGCGCCGCGTACCTGGTTTGGCTCGGCGTCCAGCAATGGCGCGCGGCGCCGGTTGACCTCACGCGGATGCCGCCGCAGCCGCGGTCGGCGCGGGCGATCTTCGGGCGCGCCCTGCTGGTGTCGCTGACCAACCCCAAGACGCTGCTGTTCTACGGCGCGTTCTTTCCGCAGTTCGTCACGCCGGGACCATCGGCGGGGATGCAGGTGGCGGTGCTGTCGGCGGTGTTCCTGGCGCTGGCGGTCGGTCTCGACAGCCTATGGGCGCTCGCGGCCGCGTGGGCCCGCGGCGCGCTGGCGATGCGGGGACGCCTGCGCAACCGGCTGTCCGGCGGCGTGCTGGTGGGCGCCGGCTGCGGGCTGTTCAACGGCGCCGCGGTGACGCT
>CAXTUQ010000727.1:0-2904 GCA_964247405.1 uncultured Acetobacteraceae bacterium | reverse complement strand
GGCGTCGGCGGTGCCGGCGGCGCCCACGGAGGGCGGCGTGCCGGCGGCAGCCAGGCCCGGCGCCAGCGGCCCCGTCGTCAGCAGCGCCGCCCGGGACGCGATGTAATCCGGGTCGATCAGCCCGGCCGTGGGCACCGGAACATAGGCCGGGTCGGCCACATACAGGGTGCGGTCGGCGAAGGCCAGGCGGTTCGCTTGCAGGAAGGCATGGACCGTCTGCACGTCGTTCGGCCCCAGCGCGGCCAGGTCCACATGGCTGAGCATGCCGAGGATCTGCAATTCGGCGATGCCGCCGGCGGAGGGTGGCCCCATGCTGCACACGACGTAGGCGCGGTACGGGCCGCAGACCGGGGTGCGCTCGATGATCTCGTAGTTGTCGAGGTCGGCGAGCGTCAGGGACCCGGCGCCGCCGGCGCGGGCGTCGGTTGTCACCGCGCCCACGATGTCGCGGGCGACCGGCCCCTGATAGAACGCCTGCGGCCCAAGGAAGGCGACGCGCGCCAGCACCTGCGCATAGGCCGGGTTTCGCAGCAGGGTCCCGGCCGGCTTGCCGCTGCCGTCGGGGTTGAGGAAATAGGCACTCGCGTTGGCGTCCTGCGCCAGGATCGCTTTGTAGCTGTCGATGGACGCGGCCATGCGCGGGCTGATGGCGAAACCCTGGATCGCCAACTCGATGGCCGGCAGCAGCGCGAAGGCCAGCGGCTTCGACCCGTACTGGCGCGACACCTTGTCCCACAGCTTCACCGTGCCCGGCACGCCCACGGAGCGCCCGCTGAATACCGCCGTGTTGAAGTCGAGCGCCTGGCCGGCCGTGTTGTAGAAGTAGTAGCCGTTCGCCACCGCCGGCGCCGCTTCCCGGGCGTCGAAGCTCGTCACCTTCCGGGTCGCGGCGTCGTAGTACACCATGAACCCGCCGCCGCCGATGCCGGTCGCCTGCGGCTCGGTGAGGCCCAGCACCGCCTCCACCGCGATGGCCGCGTCGATGGCGTTGCCGCCGGCCCGCAGCACCCGGGCGCCGGCCGCGGAGGCGAGCGGGTTGGCGCTGACCACCATCTCCTGCGTGGTCGTGGCCTTCGTGCGGAGCGTGAGTTGCGCCGCTGCCGGGTTGGCTGCGGCAACGGCCAGGGCGGCCAGGGCCAAAAGCGTTTTCATGTCCCGTCTCCTCACGTTTCCATCTTGCCGGCGAAATCTTGCATGTCGGACGCTACGATGTCCCACTCGCCGTCCGGACCGAAGTCCCGGACCTGGTGCGGCCCGTACTCGGCCGGGCGGGCGATGAAGCCGGTGCGCAGGCCCAGGCGCTGCGCCGCCGCGAGGTCGCCGTTGTGCGCGGCGCACAGCATGACCTGCGAGGGATCGAGCGCCAGGAGTTCGCAGGCGCCGAGATAGGTCTCGGGGTCCGGCTTGTAATGCCGGAACACCTCCGCGCACAGCACGAGGTCCCAGGGCAGGCCTTGGGCACGAGCCATATCGACCAGCAACGCGACGTTGCCGTTGGACAGCGGGCTGAGGATGAAGCGCCGCCGCAGCCGGACCAGGCCCGGCACGCTGTCCGGCCAAGGCCGCAGGCGGTGCCAGCCGAGGTTGATCCACTCCATGTCCTCGGGCGTCTGCCCGGTCAGGCCGAAGCGCGGCGCCAGCTCCGTCAGGCTGGCCCGATGCAGCGCATCCAGGTTGGTCCACGGCAGCTCGCCCCGCCGCACCCGGTCCATGGACGGCGCGTAGGCGCCGCGCCAAGCGTCCACTAGGCCAGGCCAATCCACCGCAAGCCCGCGCGCCACCCCCCAGGCCCCCAGTTCCTCGATCAGGCTGCTGCGCCAGTCCACCACGGTGCCCAACACCTCGAACAGGATCGCGCTCACCACCAAGCCAACGTCCTCCCGGGCGGGCCGCCTAATTGAAAAACCTGAAAACGCCACGCAGGAAGCCCGGCGTCAAGGCCGAGAGCGGATTCACCGACACCGCCGGGTCGGCCAGCGGCCCGCGGAGCGCGTAGTTGACCGCGAACAGCCCGCCGCCCTGCTCCGCGCTGAACAGCCGGCCCAGCAGCGGGATGCGCCCCAGCGCCGAGTTCAGCGCGTAGGCCGGCACGACCGTGCCCTCCATGTCGAGCGTCTTGCGCGCCACATCGACCCGGCCCCGCGCGGTCAGGCCCAAGGACGCGCTGAACGCCTGCGCGTCGGTCAGCTCCAGCACGTCGCCGTCCCAGCGGAACGGGGCACGGAGCCGCGTGAAGGCGAGGCCCGGCCCGCTTATCGCCTCGCCGATGCCGTAGATCGTGAGCGCCTGCAGCAGCTTGCCCACCGCCGGGGCGTCGCGGACGGAGAACTGCCGCAGGTCCGCCGTGCCCGACAGCACGGACACGGGGCCGCTGTCGTCGAAGCGCGCATCCACCGCAAGCTGCCCGCCATCGACGGTTTGCAGCACGCCCAGCGCCCGCAGCAGCGCCCCGCCATCCGCGGCGCGCAGGCTGACCTCGCGCCCGTTGCCTTGCGGCTTGATGCTGGCTTGCAGCCGCTCCGGCCGCCCGGACTGCGCTTGCAGCGCGTTCAGGCGGCGGCCGTCGCTTTCGGCATGGGCGGACACGGCGACGAGGTTGCGTCCTTCGGCCAGCAGCACCTTGTCGAAGGCCACGTCGGCGGTCCAGGGCGTGCCGTCGGTGTTGGTGACGCCCTTCGGCTGCCCCAGCTTGCCGGCGAGCACTCCGGACAGGTCGAGCGCCGTGCCGGTCAGCTTGACGCGGATCGGCTGGCCCGGCGCGTCTGCGAACCGGATTTCGCTCCGTGCCTGCGTCGCCCCCAGCAGGATCGGGTCGAGCACCAGCAGAACCGGCTTGTCCCCCGCCATGTCGGCCCGCCCGCGCACTTGCAAGCCCGGCCCCTGCGCCTGCAAGTCGCTGACCCC
>CAXTUQ010000726.1:0-2911 GCA_964247405.1 uncultured Acetobacteraceae bacterium | reverse complement strand
GCCTGAGCTGAAACAACCGCGTCAGGTATCTGGTTTTCGGGATGCGATAGTGTAGTTCCATTCGCCGTGGAATTCGGCTGGGATGATGTTGAGGCTGGCGATCTCCGCGTCCGACACCTTGGTGCCCTTCTCATAGGTGTTCTCGTCCAGACGGCACTGCACGGTGAGGCCGGTTTGCGTGGTGGTGCTGGCGATCAGCTGGACGATGACCTGATAGGTCAGCAGCGGCTTGCCGCGCCAGTTCTGGGTGATGAACGAGAACAGGCGGTGCTCGATGCGGTTCCACTTGCTGGTGCCCGGCGGCAGGTGGGCGACGGTGATCGACAGCCCAGTCTGGTCGGCGAGCGCTTGCAGCTCGGTTTTCCACAGCCGCACCCGCACGCCGTTGCTGCCGCCGCAATCCGCGGTGACCAACAGCTGCTTGGCACCGGGGTAGCGAGCCTGGCCTAGCTCGTGCCACCAGCGCCGGATGCTTTCGACGGCAAAGGCTGCGGTGTCGCTGGTGATGCCGAGGTTGACCCAGCCCGTGTTGGCGGCGATGTCGTAGACGCCGTAGGGCGCCACCTTGCCCAGCTCCGGCAGGGCGAAGTCGTGCACCCGGACCGGCTCGGGCTGGCCCTTGGGGCGCAGCTCGCGGCCGGCGTTCTTGAAGTCGCCGACCAGCTCCTTCTTCTTGGTGTCCACCGAAATGGCGGGCTGGCCTGCGGCTTGGAATGCCTGCACCTGGGCATTGATGTGTTCGAACTGCGCGTTGCGATCCGGATGATGGGTGCCCTCACGGGTCTTGCAGTTGGCTTGCAAGCTGAACCCCAAGCGGCGCAGCAGCCGCCCGACCAGCTTCTGGCTGGCGCTGAAGCCGCGCTCGGTCAGGGCGCGGGCCAGACAGCGCTGGCTGCGGCTGACCCACAGCAGCGCCGCTTCCGGGTCGCCGCGGGTGGCCGACTGCACCAGGTCCGCCAGCGCGTCCAACAGCCCGGGTTCGGTGATGGTCTTGGGCCTGCGCCCGCCACCCGGACGGCGCATGCAGCCGGGGAACTGGTCCTTGCCATAGCCCAGCTCCATGAGCCCACGCCCGATCGTGCTGCGGGCAATGCCCGTCACCGCCGATACCGCAATGATGCCGCCGCGCCCCGCAGCATAGGCCTCGCTGGCAGCCCACAGACGCCGGTCGCGCTCTCCAAGAAATGGTGCAAGCGCTTCGAAGCGGGCCTTGATGGCAACGGTGTCAATCACCTCGCCAGGATAGTACGACCCGAAAACCAGGCCTACCCACAATCGAGACTCGGTTGTTTTGGCTCAGGCCCTTAGTCGAGTTCCGGGTTGTGTCGATCCAGACCAAGTTCGTCCACGCCCATTTTCGGGTGCTGGCCGATTTCGAGCGCATGTTCCTAGAGAACCGGGCGTTCGGTTCAGTGTCTATTAACCCCAGCAAGGGCGCCGAGGGCATTGAGCCGATGTTGCAAGTGGTCCGCAGCCGCGGGGAGCACATCCGTGCGCTTGAAGACCAGCATCGCGCTGGCGCCACCCCCATCGCCTTCGTCGCAGTCGCGGGCGGCGCTTCGATGTTTGATATCTGGGATGCGTTCGCGGCCAACCCCGAGATGCCGATCCACGCCGCAGCCGGAAACGCCGAAGAGTTCTCGATGGCGGCCGAACGCATCGCCGGCGCCAGCCTCGCCGTCCTCGACCCTTTGACGGTCTATACTGCGAGCTGCTTGGGGACGGATGCCGGGCTCAAGGCGGCGATTCCTCGTTTGGGCGTCACGCAAACGACCCGCGATCTGCTTCGGGGCCTGCTCGAGGATCGAAGGCGAGACCTGAAGGATCGCCGGGGGACGATGTCGTGGACCGGTCAGCACTACGTCATGCACGAGCAAACGGCCGATGAGGCGGAGGCGCTGATTAAGCGGGCCGACGCGGCCATCGCGTTCGCCGACGCGTGCGAGCTCGTCCCTGCCGAAGGAAACTTGTCGATTGTCGACGAGCTTCGCGGCTTGTGGGGTATGCTGCCGGACGCCTTGCTGGACAGCGTTTTGGCCGCCCAAGGCCAAGGTGCCATCCTGATCGCCGACGACGCCGTGCTTCGTTCAATCGTGGAGGCGAGCGCCAGCGTCCGCACGACGTGGTGCCAGCCAGTCCTGCAACATGCCTTCCGCACGGGCCGCGTCACGCCGGCCTATTACGCCGAAGCAGTCGGAAAGCTCGTCGATGCGCGTTACCAGTTCACCATGTTCGGCTCGCTTGAGTTGACACACGCGCTGGTCGCGGAGGGCTGGAACGTCCGGGACCGGATCCTCAGATTTGTCGAACTGATCGCCAAGCCCAGCAACGACGCCGATACCGTCGCCGGAGTCCTGGAAGAGTTTGCCAGGACAGCGTGGCAGGTCACCCAAGGCGATGCCCGGTTCGACGCAAGCTTTACGGCGCTCTTCAGGGCAATGAAGGTTGCCGACCGGCGGTGGGCGGAGAACATCCTCTCGGCTGTGCTGATTCGCATGCGACGACGGTTTCGGCTGCGGGCCTGGCGAGAGAACCAACGCGAGTGGCTCAACAGCAGCAGTCTGATCCCAGCAACGCTGGTTGCGGCCCGCACGCTCCGAGTGGCCGACCGCGTCGGGGCACGGATCGGCAGTGCCCTCGAACAAAGTTTCGCCCGCTCGTAACTGCGCGGCCAGCGCCCAGGTCGACGCGGGCGACCGACCAACCAGCAACGCAGCGTTTCAGCTTGGCGTCGACGGCAGGGGCTACGCATGAGAAACTCTGAGTTGAGCAGAACCGTACGGTGTTAACCTAAAAACACTCGTTTACGCTCTGCGCATGCGCGTTTTCTCAACCACGATAAACGTGCCAGACCAGGCTAAGGGTTCATCCGGGAATAACCGAATCGAGTGCCATGCGATTGGCCCGTTTC
>CAXTUQ010000725.1:0-2913 GCA_964247405.1 uncultured Acetobacteraceae bacterium | reverse complement strand
CCAACAGCCACGTCGCCGCCGGCGCCCGGCAGGTCCGGGTGGCGTTCCCGGAGGGGGGCGAGGCCGAGGCGGAGATGATCGGCGACGACCGCGACACCGACTTGGCGCTGCTCCGCGCCGCCCTGCCGCGCGGCACGCCCGCCGCGGCGTTGGGCAACTCGGCGCTGCTGCGGCGCGGCCACCTGGTCGTCGCCATCGGCAACCCGCTCGGGTTCGAATCCACCGTCACCGCCGGCGTCGTGTCGGCGCTCGGCCGCTCGCTGCGGTCGGGCAGCGGACGGCTGATCGACGACGTGATCCAGACGGACGCAGCACTCAACCCGGGCAACTCGGGCGGCCCGCTCGTGTCCGCCCGGGGCGAGGTCGTGGGCATCAACACCGCCATGATCGGCGGCGCGCAAAGCCTGTGCTTCGCCGTGTCCAGCAACACCGCGCTGTTCGTCGTCGGCGAGTTCATCCGCCACGGGCGCGTCCGGCGCGCGCACCTCGGCATCGCCGCGCAAACCGTGCCGCTGCCCCGGCGCGTGTCGGTCGCAGCCGCGTCCAAGCCGTGCGGCGTGCGCGTGGGCGAGGTCCTTCCCGACGGCCCGGCAAGCCGTGCCGGGCTGCGGGTGGGCGACATCATCCTCCGCATCGGCGACCGCCCGGTCGGCGGCGCGGACGAGCTGATCCGGCTGCTCGGCGCGGAGCGCGTCGGCCAGCCGCTCGGGCTGACGGTGCTGCGGGGCAGGCGGCTGGAGGAGGTCGGCGTCATGCCGGCGGAGCGGTGACGCCGCCATGCTGCGCCGCGGCCGGCACGGCCACCCCTCTCGCCAGGCTAAATCAGCCTCACGCGGTCCCCAAGGGCTTCAGCGCAGCAGTTGCAGGCAAGTTGCTGCCTGCTCGGCCGCTGGCCGGGCGGCGCTGCGCCGGAGTTCGCCGCTGACGACCATGGACATCACCTTCTCGCGCAAAAGGCTCGGCAGGTCGGTGTCATGATGCCTGTCCGGCGCCGCGACGCGGTAGATCGAGCTGGCGTCAGGTGAAAGCTTGGCCGCGCAACTCTCGCCTGAAGCGCTCTCTGTCACGGCGGGACCGGCCGCTGGACTGGCCGCCCCACCGGCTGCTGGGGGGCGGTCCGCGCAACGGGCGGCGCCAAGCAACGCAAGCGCGAGCAGGGCCACGCGGCAGTACGCAAGACGCATTCAACTCTCCATCGCTTGTTCACAGTGAAGCCACGCAGCCTGCCTGCTTGGAGCTATGCTGGACGTCGAGTGACGCCGTGACGCGGCGAGGTTCTGCGCTGGCGTGTCGGCGCCCTCGATACCGTTGCGAAATGTGACACCCTGGACGGCTTTGGGCAACAAGACGATGCCGAACCCCAGCGCGTCGATGGCGACGGTCGCGGGCACCAGCCCGACCGAGGCGGAGCGGCCAGTCGCCGTGGGATGCTCGGGGGCCGTGTCTGGAATGGATGCGCCTGGGGTGAAGCGCGCCGCCCTGTGCAATGATCGGCGTCGGCATCCTGTCCCGCCCAATCCCATGGCGCGCTGATGCGCCGCACCGTGTCGATCGCCGGAAACGGTGAAGCCCGAAAGCCCTGCAAACAGACGGGGACGGGAGGGTGCCACGGCGGCACTGCCTGCACACTTTGAGGGCGTTTTGGGGTTTTTTGGGGCGCTGCTGCGCAGAATGCCTCTTTCGAAGTCGTTTTCCGGCTGGAATTGCGATTTCCCAGGGATTGCTTTGTTGCTGCGGCTTGATCCAGCCCATAAAAGCTGTCCATTCGCGCGCCGCAGTGCGGCGCGATCGTTGCCCCGACGATGTTGGCCGGATGATCCAGGCTCGCGATTGCCCGGCCCGCGGCGGCTTGCGCCGGGGCCGCTCGTCAGCAAGGGCCACCGGCTTGCCCCACCATGGAACAAAGGACGTTTGATGGCTTACCTCATACCTTCGGAGTTCGTCATGAAGATGGTGGATGCAGGGGAGTCCAAGATCTTCATGTCCACCCGCGATACGGTCATCAGGGCTTACATGGCCGGCGCGCTCCTGGCGCTTGCGGCTGTGTTCGCCGTCACCGTCACCGTGCAGACGGGGTATCCGATCATCGGGGCCATCCTGTTCCCCGTCGGCTTCTGCATGCTCTATCTGCTGGGTTTCGACCTCCTGACAGGCGTTTTCGTCCTTGCTCCCCTCGCGTTGATCGACAAGCGCCCGGGCGTTACCATCGGCGGCGTTCTCCGGAACTGGGGCCTCGTCTTCGTGGGCAATTTCCTGGGGGCTTTGACCGTCGCCTACATGATGGCCATCGTCTTCACCTTCGGCTTCTCCACCCCGCCCGACAAGGTGGGCACGGTGATCGCCGGCATCGGCGAGGCGCGCACGCTGGGCTATGCGAAGTACGGCGCGGCCGGCATGTTGACGCTGTTCATCCGGGGCATGCTCTGCAACTGGATGGTCTCGACCGGCGTGGTCGGCGCCATGCTCTCGACAAGCGTCAGCGGCAAGGTCATCGCCATGTGGATGCCGATCATGCTGTTCTTCGCCATGACCTTCGAGCATTCGGTCGTGAACATGTTCCTGTTCCCATCGGGGCTGCTCATGGGCGGCAACTTCTCGATCCGGGACTACTTCATCTGGAACGAGATCCCGACCGTGCTGGGCAACCTGGTGGGCGGCCTGGCCTTCACCGGACTGACGCTTTATTCCACCCATGTGAAGACGGCGGCGAAACGGCTGGTCGTCTTGCCTGAGCCGGCGTCAACAAGCCCCGCCCGAACCCGGTGACGGCCACATCGTATGGTGACACTATCCCTTGGCTGCTCCGGTTTCACGCCGCCCCTCCCCCATGACGGAGTGCCCCCGCATGGGCCGCATCCAGCAGCACGCCGGTAATATAGCCGGCGGCATCCTGGATGCGGACCATGCGGGGGC
>CAXTUQ010000724.1:0-2914 GCA_964247405.1 uncultured Acetobacteraceae bacterium | reverse complement strand
CCTGCTGCGGGCCGCGCTGCGCGCCAGCCTGGACGCGGACGCGCAGGCCCGCGCCTGCAAGGGGCGCATCGGCCAGCTCGCCGAGCGCCAGCGCCGACACGAGGCCCGGGCCGAGGCGCTTGCCGCCGCCGTGCACCGGGCCATGCGCGACCTGGGCCTGCCTCGCCTGCGCGACCCCGAGTTCACCGCGTCGCGCCGCGAGGGGAGCGAGCGCGTCGAGATCACGAACGCCGACCTGCTGCCGGACCCGTACGTCCGCACCAGGCGCGAGCCGGACAAGGCGGCGCTGCTTGCGCCGCTCAAGGCTGGCGAGGCCATCCCCGGCGCGATCCTCGCCCGGGGCGACGAAACCCTGACCGTGAAGGTGAAGTAGCCATGGACACGCACACGACCGCCCTTGTGCCCGCCGGCAACCCCGGCATGGACCTGCGCGCTTACAGCGACCACGCGAGCAAGCTGCGCGAGAGCAGCGACATCGCCAAGCTCGCGCACGCCCTGGTGCAGGCCCAGAAGGTCCTGGCGAACCCGCCGCGCAACCGCGAGGTGGAGGTCCGCACGAAGACCGGCGGCAAATACACCTTCCGCTACGCCACGCTCGACCAGATCATGGACGCCGCCCGCCCGGCTCTGGGCGAGGCCGGGCTGTGCGTGCTGCAGCCCATCGTTTCCACCGAGAAGGGGCCGGTGCTGGTGACGCGCCTCGTGCACGAGAGCGGGCAGTGGATGGAATGCGAGATCCCGCTGCCGCGCCTGGGCGAGGACCTGCAAGGCTTCGGCTCCGCCGTCACCTATGTCCGCCGCTACGCGGTCAGCGCCATGCTGAACATCACCGCCGACGAGGACGACGACGGCAACACGGCCGCAGGCAACCACGTCGCCGACGCGCCCCGCCGGGACGACGGCCGGGCGGGAACCACGGCCAGGGCGGGACGAGGGGAGCCTGCCCCACCGCAGGACCAGGCCATGCCCGGGAACAACCGTCCCGACGGCACGGCCCGCCGCGACCAAGCCGACCCCTCTCACGGCGCCGCGCCCGCCCGTGCGCCGTCGCAACCGCCCCCAGCGAAATCGCGTGGCGATTTGCGCGAGGCCGACGCCATCCGGCAGGACGGGGAGGCGGCGGCACCGCCGGCATCCCCCAACCAGCCCGACGCCGCGCCGGCAAAGGCCGCCTCCGCACCGCGGCAGGCACCGGACGCACCGCGGCGGCGCAAGGACGAGGCGGCACCGCCGTCGGCGTGGCGCATCCTGCGCCCGGGCAAGGCGGACATCACCGCGCCGGACGGGACCAAGTGGCTGAAGTGGTGGACGGACCTCGCCGCCAAGGCCCGGGCCGAGGGCAAGCGCGACGAGCTGCGGGCGCTGCAGGACGCCAACGCCGCGGCCTGGGACGCCATCGCGCTCGCCTCGCCCGAAACGGAGGCCGTGATGGCGCAAGCCGCGCAAGCCGTGCGCGCCGCCCTCGACGGCTGAGCGGGCACACGCTGGCCCTGGCTGGCCCAGCGAAATCGCGTGGCGATTTGCGCGCAGCAGCCAGGGCCAGCCACGACGCCTGACACCCTGACCGCCCGGCTGGCCCAGCGCGCCGGCCCGGCCACTTTCCCCACCCCTACCGCGCGCCCGAACCCGTCTGCCCCGCGCAAATCGCTCTGCGATTTCGCTGAGGCAGCCGGGCTTTCGGCGCTTGTCCGACAGGATCATCCCCGATGCCCGACATGCCCAAGTCCCAGCTCACGCTGTCGCTGTTCGACACCACCGCCCTGTCCGGCGGCCTCACGCTCGACGCCCCCATGGGCGGCCTGCTCTACCGCGAGCCCGAGGGGGACGACGATCCCGACGACACGCCATCCGGCCCGGCAGCAGCACGCGTGCTCCCGCGCAACTGGCGGCTGGTGGGCGAGCGCGCCCTGGCGCATGGTTGGAAGGCCCGTGCCGCCGACAACGTCCAGGCGATCCGCCTGGCGCAGGCCATCACGGGCGAGGACCGCCACGCCACGGCCGAAGAGCAGGAAGCGCTGTCCCGCTTCGTCGGCTTCGGCGCGTCCGAGCTGGCCAACAGCCTGTTCCGCCGTCCCGGCGAGGCGTTCCGGCCGGGCTGGGAGGACCTGGGCACCGAGCTGGAACAGCTGGTCACGCCCGAGCAGATGGCCGGCCTCGCGCGGGCCACCCAGTATGCTCATTTTACCCCGGAATACATCGTGCGTGCCATCTGGGGCGCGGTGACGCGCATGGGCTTCGCCGGCGGCAGCGTGCTGGAGCCGGGCTGCGGCACCGGGCTGTTCCTGGCGCTGATGCCGGAGCTGCTGGTGGGCAAGACGGCGTTCACCGCCATCGAGATGGACCCGTGCACGGCGGGGATCGCCGCGCTGCTGCACCCGGACGCCTGGGTGAGGAACGAGGACTTCACCAAGGCGCGCATCGCCGAGACGTTCGACCTGGCCATCGGCAACCCGCCGTTCTCCGACCGCACGGTGCGGGCCGGCGACCCAGCCGGCAAGCTTGGCCTCAGCTTGCACGACTACTTCATCGCGCGCTCCATCGAGCGGCTGAAGCCGGGCGGCCTGGGGGCGTTCGTCACCAGCCGGTTCACCATGGACAAGAGCGACGGGACGGCCCGCGCGCATATCGCCGGCATGGCCGACCTGGTGGCCGCGGTGCGGCTGCCCGCCGGCAGCATGCAGGCTGCGTCCGGCACGGAGGTCGTGGTGGACGTGCTGCTGTTCCAAAAGCGTGCCGCCGACGTCCCGGCCAGCGCCGTGGAGTGGGACAGTCTGATGGAGGTGGTGCCCGAGGAGGATGGCGAGCAAGCGTTGCACGTGAACCGCTACTTCGCCGAGCACCCGACGATGGTGCTCGGCACGCACGGCCGCACCAGCGGGCCGTTCGGCCCTGTCTACACCTGCCGCCGCAGCAC
>CAXTUQ010000723.1:0-2917 GCA_964247405.1 uncultured Acetobacteraceae bacterium | reverse complement strand
CCCCAGCACGGCGTCCGCCGCCCCGCCGTCGAACAGCATCAGGAACACCGTGCCCGCCCGCTCGAACGCCTCCGAAACGCTTCCCGCCACCGCGGCGCCCTCCGACGCCAGCGCCCGGGCCTTCCGGCGTCGCAGAGGTCGAGGAGTTCATCAACGCCCGCGAGTACGGCTTGGCGCTTCAAACGCTTGCCGCCATTCTGCTTGAGACTTCAAGGAGCTTCGACGGACAGGTCGTCGAGAGGATGCAGCAACTTGCCGGTGCGATGGGCCTGTACAATGACAAGGCCGTAAACGGCGTTATCGCGGAGCACCGGCGGCAGATCAAAGTTGCGATGTGAGCTGTCGCTCATCCGTTGAGCCTGTCCAAAGGCCTGTTTGAGCGGGTTGAGTTGGCATCACAGTTGCCGCAATCACCCTCGGATCAATCGCCCTTGATAGACCACAGGCCCGGTCGGGCTGCCGGTCTTTGAGCCGCCCTTGGGTTCTTCGCTGACCAGCAGCTTGGCGCCGGGCACAAGCTTCCTCTTGACTTCGAACCGCCCCCGCAGCGGAAGCAGGCCAAGGCTGACCGGGGTGGCACCATCCAGCGTCCATAGCTGGAGCGAGCGGTCCGAGCCTGCATTGGGGTTGATCGCAACAACCGTCGCGATGCCGTCCGGGGTCATCTCGACCTTGTAAGCAGGGTCTGCGTCGTCAGGCGACAGAACCGCCGCGATCTCCGGCGGCGAAGCCCAGCGTTTGGGACCAAGGATCGCCCCCCCGATGATCGCGGTGCAAACGGCCCCGATCAGCGCTCCGCGCCAGGCAGAAGCGCTTCCCCAGCGCCGCCACAGCCGCGGCGAGAATGACTTAGGAGCGCGGACAAGCCCGATTGTCGCCTCTAGCCGTTGCCATACCTCAGCCGGCGGCGGCACGGGCGGCACGGCCTCTGTCATCGGATGCAGCCACGCCTGCCAACGCATGATGCTCGCGGCCAACGCAGGGTTGGCGACAGCCTCGGCCTCGACCTCGTGCATTTCCTCAGGGGTCAACAGGCCGATCACATATTCGGCAGCCAACAGGTCGGGGTTTTTGGGCGCCTGGCCTGAGCCGTCGGCGCTCATCACCTGCCGTCCATGCAGGCGCGCAATGCGACCAGCGCGCGACGAATGGCAGACTTCACTGTGCCGAGCGGTTCGCCAACGCGAGCCGCGAGTTGCGCATGGGTCAGGCCGTTCAGATACGCCAGCACGACCAGCCTGCGGCGGCGCTCATCCAAAGTCCCTAGGCAGTGTATCAGAGTGCGCGTGTCACGCTCTGCCGCAAGGCTGTCAAACGGGCCGGGTGCATCGTCCGCGGCTTCGGCGATGCCGGACAGGTCGCGTGAGCGCTCGCGCCAACGTGCGGCATCAATGGCCCGATAGCGCAGCAATGCCGTCAGCCACGCCCGGCCACTGCTGCGCCGCGGATCGAACCGCCTGGCGTTGCGCCAGACCTGTTCAAATGTGTCGTGCAGCGCGTCGGCGGCCAGCGCGCCATCCCGAGTGATGCGTATCGCCAGCCCATGCAGCCGGCTGGCTTCCAGAATGTAAAGTTGGCGTAGCGCATCCCTATCCGCCTGAGCGCATCGCGCCAGCAGCATGGCAACTTTATCTTGAACTGCCTGGCCCTGGCCGACGTCCATCATGAGCAAGCATACGCTGGTTTCAGGATCGGCAACAACAAACCCCGCTCAGCGCTGACACCTTTCGGTGAAACGCCGGTCTTTTGGCCGAAGATGTTCAGGCGAATACTGTGCTGGGGTACGCGGGTTAGCCGTTGTCACCGGCTGTCAACAGCCGCGGACATCCGTTGAGGACCGGCCCCGCGGCCGCGTCCCGCGGCGCACGCTTGAACGCGGCGCCTGTGCCAACCCGCGGGACCGCCGGCTTCGCGACGGTTGATGCCGGCTCAGCCGTGACGGCCGGCAGGCGGGGAAACCATCACCCCGATCCCCGCCACCAGCCGGTCCACCGCCCGCCGCGCTTCCGGCACCATCCCCGCGAAGTCGGCATACCCATGCACCAGCGCGTCCTCCTCGATCAGCGTCACCCGCACCCCGGCCGCCCGCAGCGCCGCCGCGTAGGCCCGGCCCTGGTCGCGCAGCGGGTCGAAGCCGGCCACCGTCACCAGCGCCGGGGCGGCGTGCGACACGTCCGCCCGGATCGGCGACAGCCGCGGGTCCCGGCGGTCCGTGCCGGGGGGGAACAACGACACCGCGATGGCCCGCATCGCCTCCGCCGTCAGCAGGTAGCCCTCCGCAAAGGTGGCGAGGCTCGGGTAGTCGCCGGCCCCGTGCTCCGGGTCCGTTTCCTCCATGTCCACCACGGGGTAGATCAGCACCTGCCCGTCCACGCCGCCCTCGCGCGCAAGCGACGCCGCGAGGTTCGCCCCGGCGCTGTCGCCGCCCACCAGCAGCGGCCCGGCCCATCCCTGTTTCCGCACCCAGTCCAGCGCCGTTTGCGCGTCGTCATGCCCGGCCGGGAACGGGTGCTCGGGCGCCAGGCGGTAGCCCGGCGCCACCACGCGCAGCCCGGTGCGCGCCGCGATCCGCCGGCACACGCCGTCGCGCAGCGCCGGGCTGCCCATGATGAAGCCGCCCCCGAAGAAGTACAGCAGCGTGCCCACGGGTGCCCGCCCGGGCGGGCGTCCTTGGGGCCCGTACTCGCGCCCCGGCGGCAGGCCGGGGATGGCAAGGGGCGCCGCCGTGGCGCCTGGGTCGCCGCGCAAGCCCGCGAGCGCCAGGAGCTGCGCGTAGTCCGCCCGCGTCCGCTCGATGGGCTGCGGCTTCAGCGGCTGGCGGCGCACGAAGCGCACCAGCGCCGACATGGTCGCGTCCATCCGCTTGTTGTCGGCGGCCAGGCTGCCGCCCGTCGCGGCGCCGAACGCCAGCCCCGCC
>CAXTUQ010000722.1:0-2922 GCA_964247405.1 uncultured Acetobacteraceae bacterium | reverse complement strand
TTGCAACCAACCAACCCACCGGTCCGAGCACTTGTTTCCGGATAAGCCCTTAGGGTCAAGCAGGTGGTCGAGTTGCCCTTCGGCGACCCATGCGGTGCTGCCGACCTGCGTCACCGAGACCGGTCCGTCAAAGCCGCCCTTGATCGTCTCGATCTTGGCCGTTCCGCCGTTGACGGTCACCAGGTCGAGGCTTCCTCCGCCCTCGACCATCAGGAACGTGTTGTCGCCATACGCTCGAAGGCTGTCCGGCAGGGTGAGCTTGCGCGAGGTTTGCAGCGTCGTCACCGCGCCGGCCTTGCCGTCCGCCACCGCGACCTTGAACAAGCCGCCGGGCGTGAACGTGTTGACGTAGATCGCGCCGTCGCCGCCGATCGCGATCCCGTCGAGGCCGGCGCCGCCCTTGGGCGGGGCGAACCTTGGGTCGCTGGCCCAGACCTCGAACTCGCTCCCGCCGGGCTTCAAGCGCAGGATGTGCGGGTTGAACGAGTCGGTCACGTAGGCGGAGCCGTCCGACCCGAGCGCGATGTCGTTGCACAGCGTCGGGCTGCCGGGAAGCGGCGTGCTGCCCTTGGCTTCCCCGATCGCGAGGTCGAACGCCTTCAGCGCGCTGCCCTTGGCCGTGCCGGGGCCAGGAACGCCGAAACCGGAGGTGTCGTTCGAGCAGACCAGGAGCGTGTTGGACGCCTCGTCAGCGAGCACGCCGAAGGTCGAGCGGCTGTCATTCGCTCCCGGCTCGATCCAGGGGTCTGCCTTGTCGGCGCCCGGCTTGACCTTGAAGATGCCGCCCTCGGCGACGCTGCCGACGAACCGCGCGCCATCGTTTGGGGCGCTGAGGCTTTCGGGCAACCCGCGATCGCCCGGAAGCGCCACTTCGGTCGGCGCCGGGGAGGCGCCGCCGACTGCCACCGCGGCCGCCAGCGCCGCGCAGGTCCCGAACGCCGAAGGCGCGCGGCGTGGACGGTTCCGGCGCGGCCCTTGGGTCAGGCTTGTTTTCGCCATGGTTGGTTCCTCCCTTGCTTCTTGTTGATGTCTGGTCGGGCGGCGTCCCGGGTCAGCCTGTCTTGATCCAGACCGCCTTGACGTTGAGGTACTCCTCGACGTGCTGCTTGCCGCTTTCGCGCCCGTAGCCGCTCATCTTGTAGCCGCCGAACGGCACCGCCGGGTCCATCGCCTGGTAGCAGTTGACCCAGACCGAGCCGGCCCGCAGGCTGCGCGCGAGCTGGTGCGCGCGGCCGACATCCCGGGTCCACACGCCGCTGCCGAGGCCGAAGCTCGTCCGGTTGGCGCGCTCGACGACCTCGTCCACGTCGGTGAACGGGATGGCCGAGATCACAGGGCCGAAGATCTCCTCCTGCGCGATCCGCATCTCGTCGCGCACGTCGGCGAACACGGTCGGCGGCACGAAGTAGCCCTGCGCCATGTCGCCGTCGGTCAGCCGCTCGCCGCCCGACAACGGCCGCGCCCCTTCCTGCCGGCCGATGGCGAGGTAGCCGGTCACGCGGTCAAGCTGCTCGGGCGAGACCAGCGGGCCGACCTGGGTGTCGGGGTCGCTGCTGTTGCCGATCCGGAGCGTCTTGCCATACTCGGCGACGCGCGCGGTGAACTCCTCATAGATTTTCTGCTCGACGAACAGCCGCGTGCCGGCGCTGCAGATCTGGCCGGAGTTGGCGAACACCGCCATCCCTGCGCCCGGCACCGCGGCGTCCAGGTCGGCATCGGCAAACACCACGTCGGGCGACTTGCCGCCGAGTTCGAGCGACACCCGCTTCAGGTTGCCGGCCGAGGCCTGGATGATCTTCTGCCCCGTCAGGTGCGACCCGGTGAACGCCACCTTGTCCACGTCCGGATGGGCCGCAAGCGCGGCGCCCGCGGTTTCGCCGTAACCGGTCACCACGTTCACCACGCCCGGCGGCACCCCGGCCTCCTGGCACAGCTCGGCCAGCCGCAGCGAGGTGAGCGGCGCCTCCTCGGCCGGCTTCAGCACCACCGTGCAGCCGGTCGCGAGCGCTGGGCCGATCTTCCAGATCGTCGCGGTCAGCGGCCCGTTCCACGGGATGATCGCGCCGACCACGCCGACCGGCTCCTTCAAGGTAAAGGAAACGTAGTCGCCCGGCAGCGAGTTCTCGATCGTCTCCCCGTGGATCGCGGTGGCTTGGCCCGCGTAGAAGCGCAGCATGCCGAGCGCGCGCAGCCGGCTGGCCCGCGTGCGGCTGATCGGCGCGCCCATGTCGAGGGTGTCAAGCACCGCCAGTTCCTCGAAGTGCTGCTCAACGAGATCGGCGAGCCGCAGCAGCAGATTCTGCCGCTCGAACGGCTTGGCCTTGCGCCACGGGCCGTTGAAGGCGCGCCGGGCCGCCTCGACCGCGCGGTTGATGTCTTCGGCGTCGCCCTCGGCCACGGAGGCGAGGACCTGGCCGGTTGAAGGGTTGAGCGTGTCGAAGGCCTTGCCCGACGCCGCCTCGACCCACTTGCCGTCGATGAGCAGGCGCTTCGGCTTGCCGGTCAGGAAAGGATGGCGCGCGGGGTCCAGTGGGGTGACGACGTTCATGGCAAAACTCCAACGGCTTGTTCGGCGGGATCAGGGGCGCGGCCGCCCGCTGGCTCGGCCAAGGCGGCCAGGAACGAGCCGAGGCCGGCGCTGCGCAGCGGCAGCCAGGGCTTGCCGAGCTGGCGGCACAGCCGCTTGACCGCAAGTGCTGCGCCGTGGCTCACGCAGTCCACGGGAAAGGCCACCCGGTCGGCTTGGCTGACCAGCCCAGGCAGCAGGGACGGATGGTCGTGCCGACCGCCGTCGTGGCAGAGCAGCGCGCCGCCGGCAGCCTCCAGCGAGGCGCGCATCGGCTCCGTGCAGCCGGGCCGGCCGCCGACGTAGAGGATGCGCTCGGGGGGCAGACGCGGGGCCGCCTCCGCCGCGTCGAAGGC
>CAXTUQ010000721.1:0-2929 GCA_964247405.1 uncultured Acetobacteraceae bacterium | reverse complement strand
GGACGTGTTTGCGCCCTGGCTGGCGCTGGTCCCAGTCGCAAACCCGGAGGCGGCCCTGGCCGCGGCAGCGGACTGCCCTTACGCGCTCGGTGCCAGCGTGTTCGGGCCGCCCGGGGCCGCGCAGGCGATGGCACGCCGGGTGCGCGCCGGGTCGGTCTGCGTGAACGACCTGATCGTGCCCACCGCCGACCCGCGCCTGCCGTTCGGCGGACGCGGCCGCAGCGGCTTCGGCACCACCCGGGGGGCGGAGGGGTTGCTGGCCATGACGGTGGTGAAAACGGTCAGCGAACGCCATGGCCACCTGCGCCCGCACCTCGCGCCGGCGACGGCCAACGACGTGGACACGTTCGCGGGCATGACGGCCCTGCTGCATGGCGACCGGCGCACGCGCTGGGCCGCATTGCGCGTCATCTTGGCGCGCGGACGGAGCCGCACGACGCGAGCCTAGCGCCATGCAAACGCCGCAGGCACATGGGAAAAACGGCCGTCATTGGCCGCACCGTTCCCGTCTATGTTGTGGCGCGTGGCTGCCATCGCCAAACAAACGGAGGAAATCCATGCTTGGCCATCGAGTGCGCACAACCATCGTCGCGGGCATCGTGCTCGCCATGCCGGTCGCGGCCGCTTGGGCGCAGGGCGGCACGACGGCAACGCAGACGGTCGATGTCATGAACCAGCTTTGGGGACGCCATCCCGGGGTCCGCGCCAACCATGCCAAGGGCGTGGTGATGGAGGGCAGCTTCACGCCGACACCCGAGGCGGCCACCCTCAGCAAAGCCAGCCTGTTCAGCGGAGGACCGGTTCCCGTGACGGTGCGGTTCTCAGACTCGACGGGCCTGCCATTGCTTCCAGACGGCTCCGAGGATGCCAACCCGCACGGTACGTCCATGAAGTTCGACCTGCCCGGCGGCGGCGAGATGGACGTCGTGACCAATTCGCTCGCCTTCTTTCCCGTCGCAACCGGGGAGGAGTTCCGCGACTTGCTGCTGGCACTCGCCGCGAGCGGCCCCGACGCGGCGAAGCCGACGAAGGCCGAGCAGTTCATCGCCGCCCATCCCAGCGTGCCGAAAGCGTTCGCCTCGGCGGCTACGCCGACCAGCTTCGCGCGCGAAACCTACTATGGCATCGACGCATTCATCTTTGTCGATGCGGCGGGCACCCGGCAGCCGTTCCGTTTCCAATTCGTTCCGGCTGCCGGGGCGGAGCATCTGGCCCCGGCCGATGCCGCGAAGCAGCCGCCCGATTTCCTGGTTGACGAGCTGCCGCAGCGCCTGGCCAAGGAGCCGGTCGCCTTCCGCGTGATGGCGCAGCTCGCCAACGCCTCCGACCAGACCAAGGACCCGACCCAGCCCTGGCCCGCCGACCGCCGCATGGCGGACCTCGGGACGATCACGATCACGGAGGCCGCGGCGGACGGCAAGGCCGCGGACAGAACGCTGCTACTGCTGCCCAATCGCCTGCCTGCGGGCATCGAGGTTTCGGACGACCCGTTGATCACGGCGCGGGTGCAAACCTATCCCCTCTCCTTCGGCCGCCGTGCCCAATGACGCCGAGTCTTGATGGAAGCAGCCGCCCTCGCCTCGGACGCTTGCCCCACTGCGCGGGAGCCGTCAGCCTTGGGTCGCACCATAGGAGGCTGGCATGAGCGGAACCAGAAACGGGGCGGTCGGCCGCGCGTTGGCGTTCTTCGACGAGGGCGGGTTTGAGGCGCTGCTGGCCGGCTTGGTCGCCGTGCCTAGTACCTCCCAGGACCCCGGCCACGATGCGGACCTGGCGCGCTACCTTGAGGCGCACATCCGGCCGTGGCTCGAACGCATGGGCTTTGCAGCCGAGCTGCACGCGAACCCCGTGTCCGGCTTCGGCCCGATCCTGCTGGCTGAACGGATCGAGGGCGCCGGGCCGACGGTGCTGACCTACGGCCATGGCGACACCGTGCGCGGGCTGGAGGATCAGTGGCGTCCCGGGCTTGATCCCTGGGCGCTGACGCAACAGGACGGCCGTTGGTACGGCCGCGGCTCCGCCGACAACAAGGGCCAGCACGCGATCAACCTTTCGGCGCTGGAAGCCGTGCTGGCCGAGCGCGGCGGGCGCCTCGGCTTCAACCTCAAGCTGATCCTGGAAACCGCGGAGGAGCGCGGCAGCCAGGGCCTGCGCGCGTTCGTCGCCGCCCACCGCGACCGGCTCGCCGCCGACGTGCTGATCGCCAGCGACGGCCCGCGGGTGAGCGCCGCGACTCCCACCGTCTCGACCGGCACGCGCGGCACGTTCCATTTCGACCTGGTGCTCAACCTGCGCCCGGGCGGGGTGCATTCCGGCAACTGGGGCGGCATGACCACCGACCCGGCCATCGTGCTGTCCCACGCCATCGCCAGCATCGCCGACCGCCACGGCCGCATCCTGGTGCGCGACTGGCTGCCGCCCGCCATCCCGAACAGCGTGCGCAACGCGCTGCGCGGCTGTGAGCTGGTGGCGGAAGGGGAGGCCGCGGCCATCGACCCCGGTTGGGGCGAGCCTGGGCTGTCAGCGGCGGAGAAAATTTACGGCTGGAACAGCTTCATCGTGCTGGCGCTGCTGTCCGGCCGCCCGGAGAACCCGGTGAACGCCGTTGCCCCCAATGCCCGCGCGAGCTGCCAGATCCGCTACACCGTGGACACCGACCCGGCGACGTTCGAAGGCGCTTTGCGCCGCCACCTCGACGCCGCCGGCTTCCCCGAGGTGGCGATTGCCGCCTCCGGCGTCCGCATGCCCGCGAGCCGCACCGACCCGGCCAACCCCTGGGTGCGCTGGGCCGTCGCCAGCATGGCAAACACGCTCGGCCGCCCGGTGCAGTTGATCCCCAACAGCGGCGGGGGCCTGCCGGGGGACGTGTTCGTCGATCACCTCGGCACGCCGCTGGTTTGGGTGCCGCACAGCTACAACGGCTGCAAGC
>CAXTUQ010000720.1:0-2930 GCA_964247405.1 uncultured Acetobacteraceae bacterium | reverse complement strand
CCCTCATTTGGCCCCCCGGCCCTCCTCCCTGGAATGCCTGCCCGCTTCTGGATGACACGATTGAGCACCGACGCCTTTTCGAAACACCTGCTGTTCGTCGCCGCCCTGGCACTGCTTTCGGCGTCCCTGGTGCGGGTGATGATCGGCCTCGGCCCGGCGGACCGGCCGGACGCGCGCAAGGCGCACACGCGGGCCGTGCCGAAGGGCGGCGGGGTGGGGGTGGTCGCGGCCTTCCTGGTCGGCATCGGCGTGCTGTACCGCTACGCCGAGTTCTCCCGGCTGGCCGATCCGTACTTCCGCGGCGTGATCCTGGCCGCCGTCGCCATCGCGGCCGTGGCGTTCCTGGACGACGTGCTGGACTGGCCGTTCGCCGTGAAGCTCGCGGCGCAGTTGGGTGCGGCGACGCTGGCGGTGGGCAGCGGGCTGGTCGTTGCCGATCTGAACTTGCCGTGGTGGGGGCCGGTCGAGCTGGGTTGGGCGGCGGCGCCGTTGACGCTGGCGTGGATCGTGTTCGCGACCAACGCCGTCAACTTCATCGACGGGCTGAACGGCCTGGCGTCCGGCGTGTCGGCCCTCGCCTGCCTGGCGCTGGCGGCGGTCGCCGCGGCCTATGGCGGGTGGTTCGTTTACTTCGCCTCCTTGCTGCTGGCGGCCGGGCTGCTCGGCTTCCTGCCGTTCAACTTCCCGCACGCCCGCATCTTCATGGGCGACGTCGGCAGCCAGTTCTGCGGCTTCGTGCTTGCGGTGCTGGCGGTGGCGGCTGGGCGGTTCCAAGGAGTGGACTTATCGGTGCTGCTGGTGCCGATGCTGCTGTTCGGCGTACTGTTCGACGTGGCGTTCACCCTGGTGCGCCGCGCATTGGCCGGGGATCGGCTGACCGAGGCGCACCGCAGCCACCTGTATCAAGTCGCGCACCGGTCCGGCATGGGCGCCGCGTCGATTACCCTGGTGCATTGGGGGTTCGTGCTGTGGGGCGGGCTGTGCTGCCTGCTGTTCATCGCGGCGCAAGGGCCGGCGAAGCCGCTGCCGGTGCTGCTGGTGCTGCCGCCGCAACTCGCCTGGGCGGCGTTTGTCATGGTTCGCGCCCGCCGTGTGTCGCTCGGCCGCTGGTAGCGGCAGGGGGACTGACAGGGCAAGCGAAACCCTGACGGTGCCGCCCTGCTTGCAAGCGTTCTTCGGGCTCAACCACCATGCTGTTCCGTCGTCACCGACGATTTGACCCTATTGATCCCGGTCAACCCACCATTCCAGGACCATCTTACACGGCTCCACCGCTTCTGTTATTCGCCCACGTGATGCTGGGCCGGCGGCAGCCCGACGCGTGCTGACATCCAAGCAAGTCAGCGAAAGGCGGCCAACAGTGGCGGCGTTGCTGGCCTCAATGCCAGCGTTGCTGACGCCCCCATGCAACAGGAGCTTATGGCGGGACACCTGGGGAAGCGTGAAGGACGGCTCAGCCGAGCCGCACCTACCCCGCCTTGGCAATCCCGGTGGCGATGCAGCCCAACGCGGGAATTAGCCGGCCTGAGCCTTGCGCGAGGGTTCATGGGCGCCGCCAGCGGCGCCCGGCTTCTTCGCGCTGGCCGTCGCCTCGACCATGATGCCGCGCAGGTCGCGCAGGAACGCCTGGCCCTTGAGCGTCCGCTGCACCAGCACGCTGCGGCGGTCCATCGGGTCCACTTTGCGGCGCGCGAGGTCGAGCTCGCCCAACCGGTCAAGCGCACGGGTGATGGCCGGCTTCGATACGTTCAGGTCGGACGCCAGACCACGCACCGTATGCGCGCCGTCCTGCAGGTAGCAGGTCAGGAATACCCCAAGCTGGCGCGCAGACAGGTCAGGGCCATCGCGCCGCACAAGGGCAACGATGGTGTCACGGAGGATGCCGACTGATTGATCGGCCGTTTGATTGGCTGCCACGGTTCTAGTCCTTTCCTGTAACGGGCATTTACCTCGCCCAAGCAACATTCGTTCGGAACGGCAAAGCGGTAACTCAGCGTCACCGATTCGTTTTTAATTGGTGACACAACGGATCGTTAACAGTGCTATGCAACAAATCCAGTACTGACAACGATCACACAACAGTCATTGGGGCGTTTAAACGGCTTTGTTAACGCGATTTAATGTTCTGACCGCCGAAAACAGCGCGCGAAGCCCCAAAGCCTCTCCGCCTTCCGGCCGTCCGGGGCGGGTTTGGTCGTTCCAGGCATACGTGTCGAGGTGCGCCCACGGAGTCCCCGGCGCAACGAACCGTTGAAGAAACAGCGCCGCGGTGATCGCGCCGGCCATCGGCTTGCTGGACACGTTATTCAGGTCGGCAACCGGGCTGCTGAGCCAGCCGTCGTAGCCCGCCCAGAGCGGCAGCCGCCACACCGGGTCGGCGCAGGATCGACCCGCCGCCAGCACGGCCTCCGCCACCTCGTCGCCCTCGTCGGTGTGCGGAGCGAACAAGGCCGGCAAATCCGGGCCAAGCGCCGTCCGCGCCGCCCCGGTCAGCGTTGCAGCGTCGAGCAGCAGGGCGGGATGCTCATCCGACGCTTCCGCCAGCAGGTCGCACAACACCAGGCGCCCTTCCGCGTCCGTGTTGCCGATTTCCACGCTGAGGCCGCGCCGGGTGCGCAGCACGTCGAGCGGCCGCATTGCCTCGCCCGAAACCATGTTCTCGACGCAGCCGATCCGCACCGCCAGCCGCACCGGCAGGTCCGCCTGCATGACCATCCGCGCGAGGCCGAGCATCAGCGCCGCGCCGCCCATGTCCTTCTTCATGCGCAACATGCCCGCCGACGGCTTCAGGTCGTAGCCGCCGCTGTCGAAGCACACGCCCTTGCCGCACAGCGACACCAGCGGCGCGTCCGGCCCGGCGGCGGCGCCCCGCCAAGTGAAGCTCGCCATACGCGGCGCCCGCGCCGAGCCACGGCCGACCGCAGCAACCG
>CAXTUQ010000719.1:0-2943 GCA_964247405.1 uncultured Acetobacteraceae bacterium | reverse complement strand
GCGCTACTTGGTGACGGCGCGCGTCTTCCCATTGCGCCAATACAGCGTGACCTTGGAGACCTTGCAAAGGTTCACGCTGTCCCAGGTCGCTTCGTCGCCATCGTTGTAGGCGACCTTGATATCATAGCTGCAGGCGTTGGTCCGGCTGGGGAAGGTGATGTTTGCCGCCTCGCCGTCGGACAGCGAGTCCTGGCCCATGATGTCCCGGCCCCACTGGATAGAGCTGTGCGGCCCGACATAGACGCTGTCGATCTGGTAGCCGGTCTTGTTGAGAAGCTGGAAGTCCTGGTCGGACGCAGCGGCCGGATGTGCCAAGGCGCAAAGCGTCAAGCCGCAAAGCAGGGCGCGGAGACGCATGGGTGGCTCCTTTCAGGGCCACCCAATATGTGACGATTTCGAAACAAAATGGCGTAAATTCGGTGCTTCGACATCACCGCTTGCCCCCACGGCGCCGCAGGATGCCGAGCAATCGCCGTGCGTCGAACGCACCCAAAGCCTGCCCGGCCACGGCATAGGCCGCAAGCCCGAAGCCGACCAATGCCGCCAGCGCCAGCCAGCGCAGCCCGGCGGTCGTGCCCAGCTCGGCGAACACCGTGCGGTCCGCGGCCCAAAGCGCCGCCGCCATGGCGAGCGCCGCCATCGCCATGCGCGGCAGTCGGCGGCGCAACTGGCTGTCCAGCGCAAGCTGCCGCCGCCGGCTGAGCAGGGCCGCGAGCGTCAGCACGTTGAAGATCGCAGACAGGCTGGTGGCCAAGGCCGGGCCGGCATGGGCCAGCGGCACCATGAACAGCAGGTTCAGCACGAGATTAAGCGCAATCGCCGCCATGCCGACCTTCACCGGCGTCCCAGTGTCGCCATGGGCGAAAAATGCCGGGACCAGCACCTTCAGCACCACGAAGGCCGGCAAGCCGAAGGCGTAGGCGGCGAGGGACTGGGCACTCAGCAACGCGCTGGTCGCGTCGAACGCGCCGCGGCCGAACAGCACCATCATGATCGGCTGGCCCGCGACCGCCAGGGCCAACGCCGCCGGCAGGGTGAGCACCAAGCTGATCTCCAGCGCCCGGTTCAGCGTGGCAACCGCGCCTGCGGCGTCGCCCGACCGGGCCTGGCGGGACATCAGCGGCAGCAGCGCCGTGCCGACCGCCGTGCCGATCACGCCGAGCGGCAACTGGTTCACGCGGTCCGCATAGTACAGCAGCGACGCCGAACCCGGCGGCAGCAGGCTGACGATCACCACATCAACCGCGAGGTTGAGCTGCGTCACTCCGGCGCCAACCAGCCCCGGCCCCATGCGGCGCAGCAGCAGCGCCATGCGCGGCGTCATGCGCGGACGCGGGATGCGCAGCACCATGCCCGCCCGCCGCACCGCCCAGGCCAGCAGCGCCAGTTGCAGCACCCCCGACACCGTGACGCCCCAGGCCAAGGAATGCCCGACCGTGGGCACATAGGGCGTCAGCAGCAGCATCGCCGCAATGGACACGCCGTTGAACACCAGCGGCGCCGCGGCCGCAGCGGCGAACCGGTCCAACCCGTTCAACACGCCCGACAGCAAGGCCGCGAGGCAGATCAGGAGCAAATAGGGGAAGGTGATGCGCGCAAGTGCTACGGTCAACTCCGCCTTGCCTGGGATCGCCTCGAACCCCGGCGCCAGCAGTGCCATGAGCTGCGGCATGAACACCTCGCCCAATACCGTCAGGGCCAGCAGCCAGAAGGCCAGTGCCGCGATGGCCTCTTGGGCGAACTGGCGGGCGGAGGGCGCCCCCTCCGTCGCCAGGATGCCGCTGAACTCGGGCACGAAGGCCGCATTGAACGCGCCCTCGCCAAAAAGCCGGCGGAACAGGTTGGGCAGGCGGAGCGCCACGAAGAAGGCGTCCGCGACCGGCCCGGGGCCGGCCTGGGCGGCGAGCCGGAGGTCCCGCCGGACGCCCAGCACGCGGCTGGCCATGGCCCAGCCGCCGACGGTCACGATGCCGCGCAGCATGGCTACTCGTCCCGCCGCGGCCGGGCCAGGAGGGCCGCGATGGCCTGGTCCAGCCGCCAGCGCCCGTCCAGCAATGCCGCCACCGCCGCGCAGATCGGCAGATCGACCCCGTTCGCCCGGGCGACCAGCGCCGGAGCGGTCGCGACGCCCTCCGTCGCGGCGTCGCGGCCGGCGAGGATCGTGGGCAGCCCTGTGCCCTGGCCCAACGCCAAGCCGAGCGAGTAATTGCGGCTCTCCGGCCCCGTGCAGGTCAGCAGCAGGTCGCCCAAGCCCGACAGGCCGGCCACTGTTTCCGCCCGGCCGCCGAGCGCCATGACCAGGCGGCCGATTTCCGCCAAGCCACGGGTGATGAGCGCCGCACGGGCGTTCTCCCCCAAGCCGGCGCCCATGACGGCGCCCGCGGCGATGGCGATCACGTTCTTCGCCGCCCCGCCCAGTTGGGCGCCCACCGGGTCATCGTTGCCGTAGATGCGGAAGGCCGGGCCGCCGATCATCTCCGCAAGGCTGGCCCGCAGCGCGCCGTCGGCCGCGGCCAACACGGCGGCGGCGGGCAGCCCGGCCGCGACCTCATGCGCGAAGTTGGGGCCGGTGAGCACGGCGGCGGGCCGGCCCGGGTGAAGGTCGGCGAGGATTTCCAACGGAAGGCGAAGCGTGCCGGCCTCCACGCCCTTGGCGCAGGCCACCACGGGCGTGCTTCCGGGCAGCCCGGCGGCGACGGCAGCCATATGCTGCACCGGGATGGCCAGCAGCGCGGCGTCGAACGCCGCCGCATCCAGCCGCCCCGTCACCACGAGCGGGTCGGGCAGGCGATGGCCGGGCAGGCGCGGGCTGCGTCGGTCCGCGAGGATCGGCGCCGGATTCCGCGCCCAAAGCGTGACCTGCCGGCCCTCCCGGGCCAGGTGCAGCGCCAGCGCGGTGCCCCACGCCCCAGCGCCCACGACCAGGACGCTACTCCTCGGTAA
>CAXTUQ010000718.1:0-2954 GCA_964247405.1 uncultured Acetobacteraceae bacterium | reverse complement strand
GCCTTCGATGGCGTGCAGCACGGTCACGAACACCAGCCGCCCGCTGCCGCCCTGCTTCTCCTTCACCGACAGGATCGTGCTGCGCCGCCGCACCGCGTCGCCCGCATGGAGCGGCCCGAGAAAACGCACCCGCCCCCCGGCCCACATCCGCCGCGGCAGGTCGTGCACCGGCAGCAGGAACCCGCCCCGCCGCGGGTGCCCGTCCGGGCCGAGCCGGTCCGGCGTCACCCAGTCCTGGAACAGGGTCCAGTGCCACAATGGCGGCAGCCGCTCCGGCACCGCCACCCCGAGCGTCGCCGCGAGGCCCCGCAGCAGGTGCGGGCCGACGATGTCCGTGCGCGTCTCGGTGCGTCCGACGTGATCCTCGTGCGTCATGGCGCCAGCACAGGCCGGGGCGGCGCCGGGGTCAAGCCCCTTCCGGTGCGACGCGATCCGGAGGACTTGACCGCTGGCGGGAGGGAGCGGGCGTCACTCCGCCTGGCTGCCCGGGGGATGCTCGGGCGGCGGCGGCGACGACAGCGGGTGCGAGGCCTCCGCCTCATCCAGCCTCGAAGCCAGTTCCGGGTACTGCGGGGCGGCGGGCGGCGAGGGTGTCGCGGCGACGGCTGGCTCGCCCGGCCGGACCGTCCGGGGCGCCGGGGGATCGTTGGCGATCCGCGCGTTGTAGGGCAGCGCGGGCGCCGGGGCGCCGTCCGCCGAGGCCGGCCGGAGCATTCCGTGGACGTAGGGCGCGCGCACCACGATCACCGCGAGCAGCACGATGAGGAACAGCAGGCCGAACGGCCATCCCTGGCCGATGGTCAACTCCATGTTGATCGCCCCGGCGATCACGAGGATCGCCGGGATGATCCAGAAGCGGCGGTGTTCCGGCACCGCCTCGTACCGCTCGTTCAGCCCGGCGATCCAGTCCGCGCCGCCGCCGCCGATGGCCAGCCGCGGCGCGCCGGGTTCGCCGGAGGCCTGGGCGGGCGTGATCCACCCGAGGGCATGGGGCACGCGGACCGCGGCCACGAACAGGATGCCGAGCAGCACCAGCAGGCCGAAGGGGAACCGCATGGACAGGCTGAGCAGCATGTTGATGACGCCCAGCGCGATGAGCGGCCAAAGGATCAGTTGGAACCGCCACTCCTGCGGCAATCCGTCATACCAGCGATTCCAGCCAGACAGGCGTTCAGCGACCGTCATCGTCATGCTCCTCCGAATGTTGTTGTTGCGGCAACTCCAACGAACCCTGGTCTCGGCCATGAGGGTGCACGATCACGGCGCCGGGAGTCCAGGCGCGAAGGGCCGAATCAGACGGAATCGCCGCCCCCGAAACCGCGGGCCGGCATGGAAACGCTGGCGCAACGAGAACAAAAAGCATACATTGGCCGGGTCCGAACCCCGCGTGGCCACGCGGCGCTTCGGGCCTCACGCTGAACCCCGTTTTTTCCCCGATGGGAAACGGCGATGGCCTTGCTGTGCCCGGCTGCGTCAATCCGAAATTGGTGCGCGAATTGACGCAGGAATTGCCGCGCCGATCGGCGCAAGGGGCGGCGCGGCCCCGGATGCGTCAATTCGCGCGTCAATTGACGCGATGGACGCGGCGGGCCTTGCGCGGTGCGGAGCGATCCTGGCCGATGCGCTCCTCGGCATCGCGCGTGGCCTCGCGTCAGGCGAACTGGCTCTCCGCCGGGGGCGAAGGGCGCGGCAGGATGGGCGGGAGCGCCGCGATGCCGGTGATCTCCACCCGCCAGGCCGGGTCGGCGAGGCGGGCCTCGACGGTGGCCCGCGCCGGCTTGTGCCGCGGGTCCAGCCAGGCGTCCCAGGCCCGGTTCACCGCGGCGAAGTCCGCCATGTCGGCGAGGATGACCTGCACGGACAGCAGGTGGGTCTTGTCCGTCCCGGCCTCGTTCAGCAGCGCGTCGATCTGGCGCAGGATGTCCGCCGCCTGCTGCTCGGCGCCGGCGCTCGGGTCGTCGGCGACCTGCCCGGCCAGGTACACCGTCATGTTGTGCACCACGGCGCCGGACAGCCGGGCCTCCGGCGCGATGCGGCGGATGTTCATGGGCGGGGGTCTCCGGTGCGGTTGCGCGCGGATTATGCCGGGCCGGGTGCGTGGGGCAAGCCCGGCCGGACTGCAATGAGGCGAGGTGGACGGCCACCCACGCCGCCGGAACTGGCAGCACACTTGCGCACGGGAGGGAATCGGCAATCAATGTCGGGACAGTTACGTTTGCAGAAATGCGGAGGACATCTCTGGCCAGCTCTGAAAGCCTCGAAAGCGTTGAGCGTGCTTCCCCGGATTTGCTTGCCCGCATCAAGAAACATGGCCGAACGGTCGTCGTGGCTCAGACTGGCTCAGAAGAAATGCGCTATCTGGACTACATGGGTGCCGAGGCGAACGTTGGCGGCCCGAACATGACCCACATCCTCGTTCGGGAGAACCCCGGCAAAGCCGCGGTGTTGGAAGAGTTCCTCCACGGCACGCAATTCCGCTTGGGCATCATCGACAGCCTCAGTCCAGCAGGAGCGGAGGTGCATGTGAAGGATTTCATGCTTCGTCATCAATCCCTGCTTGGACTCGGCCCAGAAGACGTTAACATATTGAAGAAGCTGCAAGAACGTGATCAGTCAGCTTTGGCCAGCGGGGGATGAGGACAATGTTCAGCATGGTGGTCAAGCAGGTGTTCAACTTCGCCGACGGGCGGACCGTGCTGGCCGGTCCCGTTGAGGGTGACGGGACGCGCATCCAGCCCGGGCGCTACGGCCTTTATCAGGGCACGCGGCTGGTGCGTGAGGTCGAGGTGGAGGGCGAGATGATCCCCAAGGCCCATAGCCCCCTCCGCGCCGAGCGCGCGGTGTCCGTCGCCCAGGAAATCGGCTTGCCGTCCGGGGAGCCTCCAGAAAGCCTGATCCTCGCACCCCTGAGCTGACTGCCGGCGATCCAGCCGAGGGCCCGCGGCAAGGCATTC
>CAXTUQ010000717.1:0-2956 GCA_964247405.1 uncultured Acetobacteraceae bacterium | reverse complement strand
ATCCAGTTGCTCCCACTCGGTCCAGTGGGCGACGCGGCTGGCCATCACCTCGTCGATGCCCGGCTGCGTTTCGGCGATCAAGGGCGCGAGCAGCGGCAGCTTGTCGCGCTGCCGCCGTTGCAGCCGCGCCGCCGCGGCACGCTTGCGGTCGGTCACGGCGTACTCGCACCGGGGCCGGCGGGTGAACCGCACGGTTTCACGTCTCCGCCGTCAGCAGCCGCGTGGTCCACGCCTGCACGTCCGCCACGGCGATCCAATCCCGGCGGCTGCCGTCCGGGTCCACGCCGGCGAACTTGCCACTCGCCAGGTGGGCACGGAACTCGTGGATGGCCGCAGTTCTGGCGGCGGCCTCGGCCTGAGCCGCAGCGAGATCGGCCTGCAGGCGGGCGATGGTGTTCATGGCCGCGCGCCTGCGGTGGTGCTTGCGCCACGGTCCGCTTGCGCCACGGCTTCCCGGGCCGCCTTGGGTGTGAACAGCTTGGTCGAGGCCACGGCCTCCGCGGCGGTCGGGTGGATGCGGCTCCTGGCGCCCTGCATCACCACGAGCGGCCGCAGCCGCCAGCCGAGCGGGTTGCCGAGACGGTCGCGGAACCGGAGGACGAACGCCACTGCTCCAGTGCCGGGCGGCGTCAGCCGGTCGAGCCGATAGCTGTCGGCGTGCACGCGCACGGCCGCGTAGGCCGGTGTCTGACCCATCGTGGAACCCCTGTATTGGAGGTGGATGCCGGCCTGGCGCCGTTGGCCTCTCCCGCGGCGCTGCCGGCTGCTCTCGCCTCAGCCCGTGACGATCATCCCGGCCTGGTGTGCGTCGCGGGCGTAGGCGCTGAGCGGCTTCCTGGCCGTGAAATGCAGGTCCCGCTCGACACGCAACCCGAGGCGGCCGCGGACCATCGCAATTTCACTCAGGTATACCGAGCCTGTTTCAGGATAGCCCAGACCTAAATCACAGAGTCCCCATGCAATATCAGGGCAATCCGGCTCGATATGCACTAACAGCCAAGTACAAGTGGCATCCGGCGTGAACAGCTTCAAGACTGGATAGGGATCGTAGTTCTCGTCCGTGTCGAACGTGGCCCCGTTGGCGAGCAGCTTCTCGCGCTGCTCCTGCGTGATGAGCACGGTCATGATCGCCTCCATTGCGGTGTGGGTGGAATGCCGCCAGCCACGCCGACACGGCTGGCGGTGGGCGTGGGTCAGAGCTCGGCGGCCGGGTCCCGCAGCCGGGCGAGCAGGGCATGGGCGTCCTGCCAGCAGGATGCGTCCCAGCCGCCCATGCGTGCCGACCATTCGACCAGCCCCGCCAGCACGGCGCGGAGCTGGGGTGCGGCGGCGATCAGCCGCGCGTTCCCGACGTCCTGCTCGTCGAGCAGGCGCACGACGCCCCGGGCCGCGATCCGCCATTCAAGGTGGCCGGGGATGACGCACACCGTGCGGCCGTTCGGACCATCCTCGCGGTCGAGCACGAGCAGGAGGCCGGGATGCCCCGCGCTGGGGTTGATGCGGTCGAGGTTCCAGATGGGGTTCATGCCGCCGCCTCCGCGCCGGCGCCGGTCACGGCCGGCAGGTTGGCCACCTCGGCGCCGGCCGCGTGGTAGAGGGCGGCGACGTGGTGCAGCGGCGCGTGGTCCAGGCCGTGCCAGGGCCGGGCATCGGCCGGCTCGCCCACCGCGATCATCGGGGTGTGGATCGCGAGGTGCAGGGCGGCCTCGAAGCCGAGGCGGCGGCTGTCGATCACCGGCAGGCCGGCGGCGATGCAGGCCGCCTTGACTGGCGCCACGTCGTAGCCGCTCAGCGTCGTGCCGCGCTGATAAGCGAGCACGTAGCCTCCTTCACCCACGAACAGGTGCCCGCCTTCTGTGGACAGGGCACGGTCGATCGCATCGGCGTCGTCGCGCGCCCAAGATGACGTGTCGGCCATTATGCTGCCTCCGCGATGAGGGCCGGCGCGTGCTCGGGAGGGCCTGCATCCGGCTCGCCGCCGTCCGCAATTCCAGGGTGCGCGCCGGCGAGGTCGTTGCGCTCGGCATAGTCGGGGTGGAACGCCAGCAGGTAGTCGGCGATGCGCTGCGCCTCGGCCGCGGCGCGGAAGATCTCCTTGCGGTCGGAGCGCAAACGCTCTAGCCAATAGGCAACGTAAGATGCAGTATTCGGCAAGTCCTGGTCCGGTAGGCCCAGCTCGGCTCCGACCATGGCGCTGGCGATTTCGGCTCTAAGTTCTTCCCTCGCGTAGTCATGCGAGCCGAAACGGTTGCACAGGTCACGGCTCAATCTTGTCTCCGCTCCCGTCCAGTGTGACAGTTCATGTACGACTGTATTGCTCCATCCTGCTGTACTATGGAATGCTGTCATCGGTGGCATCTGGATATGGTCCGTGACTGGCGAGTAGAATGCCTGGTCGCCGCCGGTGCGGATCACCGCGCCGCTGTTCGCGACGATGATTTCGGTTGCTTCCGGTGCGCGCCAGGGCGCCTCGGCCAGTGTTGGCGGCACGTAGTCCGGTGCCCCGTCGATCTGGCTCAGGTGAAACAGCGAGAACGCCCGCAGCATCGGGATGCGCCGGGCCGCGTCCTCGCTCCCCACGGCCTCCGTGCCGTCCCGCAGCTCGACGCGCTTGTAGAAATACGCGGTGGTCGCCCGCTCGCCCTTCCTGACCTGCCATCCGCGCTCCGCCGCCTGGCGATACGTCGCCCAGCGCGGGTCGCCGCTGTGGAAGGCCAGGGGCGACATGCCGAGCGTCAGCACGTTGACGCCGCGGTATCGCGCGCCCGTCGTGGCGTTGCGGGGCATGCCGGGTCCGCCGGCCCTGTCCGGGTCCCACGGCTTGCGCCAGGGCAACGTCCCGGCTTCCAGGGCCGCGATCACCTGGTCGGTGACGGCGGCGTAGTGGTCGCGGGGGCTGTCATGCTTCGTGCTGCCGCCGCTGCGCGGGGTGGAGTGCTTGGCCATCCTGGTGTTC
>CAXTUQ010000716.1:0-2957 GCA_964247405.1 uncultured Acetobacteraceae bacterium | reverse complement strand
CGACGTAGCCGTCCGCCGTGACGATGGTGCCGGTCGGCGACAGCGCCAGGGTGCCGTCGCGCGTATAGGCGCTGTCGCCGGACGGCAGCGTCACCTGGAAGAAGCCGTTGCCGCGGATAGCGAGGTCGAACTTGTTCGAGGTCTGCTGCAGGTTGCCCTGCTCGCCGATGCGGTAGACGGCGGCCGTCCTCACGCCCAGGCCGACCTGCGCGCCCGAGGGAACGACGCTTCCGGTGTCGCTGCTGGTCGATCCGACGCGGCGCATGTTCTGGTAGAGCAGGTCCTGGAACTCGACGCGCTGGCGCTTGTAGCCCGTCGTGTTCATGTTCGCGATGTTGTTGGAGATGACCTCAACGTTGTTCTGTTGGGCTTGCATGCCCGTGCTGGCGATGTCGAGTGAACGCATGTCATGCTCCTCCGGCGCCAATGGGACGGGCGACTTGTCCGGGAGTTATAGGGTTCCGTGGAAAAACGCCGACCCGGTCAGTTCCTGTGGCCGATCCGGTCGATCGCGGACTGCTCCCGTTGCGCCTCCCCGTCGACGAACTGCGACGCGATCTCAAAGTCGCGCATCTCCGACATCATCCGGGTCAGTTCGGCGACCGGCTGGATGTTGGCGCTTTCGAGCATCCCCTGCGAGATCTCGGGGGTGTCGTCGGCCCGTGCGGGCTGGGTCGTGTCGAACAGGCTGCTGCCCTCGGCCTTCAGGGACTGCAGGTCATCGAACTTCACGACCTTGAACTTGCCGACCTCGCCGCCGTCGGTGCTGACGGTGCCGTCGCTGCCCACGGTGATGCCCGACGCTCCAGGCGGGATGACGAGCGGCGTCCCGCCGGTCCCGGTGACCGCGTTCCCGGCCATGTCGACGATCTGGCCCGAGGCCGACAGGGAGAACCGTCCGGCCCGCGTGTAGCGCTCGCCGCGCGGGGTGTCGACGACGAAGAAGCCCTCCCCGTGCAGCGACAGATCCAGTGGGTTGCCGGTCTTGGAGAGCGGGCCTTGCGTGTAGTCGCGCCAGGTCGCCCGGTCCTGAGTCATCTGCACCGTCCGTCCGCCTGGCGGCGTCGCGACGCCGCGCTGCGGCACGAGATAGTCCGAGAACTGCACGTTCTCCCCTTTGAAGCCCGGCGTGTTGGTGTTGGCGATGTTGGCCGCGCGCACGTCGAGCGCACGCTGCTGCGCGATCATCCGCGACAGGGCGATGTAGCCGGGGTTCTCCATGCTGGATGCGATCCTTCAACCGACGTATTTGACGAACACACTTATATAAGGGTCCCGGCGCATTCGTCGGCTGCGGGCGCCTCCGGGTGCACCGGGCAGCGGAACAGACGGGACCATGCCGAGATGGCCGAGCGCAGGCAGCAACGATCGCATCGGCGCGGACCGCACCGGCCCCGGCGCGTCGGCATGGCGGTCGCGTCGCTGTCGTTCGCGGCGCTGGTCGCCATGGTTCCCGCCGCCTTGGCCCAGACCCGGATCAAGGACGTGGCCGAAGTCGAGGGCGTCCGGAACAACCAGCTCGTCGGCTATGGCATCGTGGTCGGCCTGAACGGCACCGGCGACAAGCTGCGCAATGCGGTCTTCACCCGCGAGTCGCTGATCGGCATGCTGGAGCGGCTGGGGGTCAACACCCGCGACCAGGCCAAGAGCCTCGACACCAAGAACATCGCCGCCGTCATGGTGACGGCGACCCTGCCGGCCTTCGCCAAGTCGGGCGAGCAGATCGACATCACGGTGTCTGCGCTGGGCGATGCGACCAACCTCACGGGGGGCACGCTGCTGGTGACGTCGCTGCTCGGCGCGGACGGCGAGGTGCATGCGGTCGGCCAGGGCGCGGTCGCCACCGGCGCCATCGCCGCCCGCGGCGCCGCGCAGTCCGTCACGCGCGGCGTGCCGACCTCGGGCCGGATCTCGAACGGCGCCACCGTGGAAAAGGAGATCCCGTTCGAACTGGGGCGCCTGGCGACGCCGCGCCTCGGGCTGCGCAATCCCGATCTCACGACCGCGATGCGGATCGCCGCCGCGATCAATCGCGAGATGGGCGGCATCGCCAGGGCGACCGACCCCCGCACGGTGGCGCTCGACCTGCGGGGGCGCGACGTGGTGGAGTCGCTGTCGCGCATCGAGCAGATGCGGGTCGAGCCGGACAACGGCGCCAAGGTGGTCATCGACGAGGCCTCGGGCGTGATCGTGATGGGTGCCAACGTCGTCATCTCGACCGTCGCCATCGCCCAGGGCAACCTGACGATCCGGGTGACCGAGACGCCGCAGGTGAGCCAGCCCGGGCCGCTGTCCAACGGGCAGACCGCCGTCGTGCCGCGGACCAACATCCAGGTGGACGATCAGAACAACCGCCGTCTCGGCATCCTGCGCCGGGGCGTGACCCTGCAGGAGCTGGTGCGGAACATGAACGCGCTGGGCGTCGGGCCGCGCGACATGATCAGCATCCTGCAGTCGATCAAGGCGGCAGGGGCGCTGCAGGCAGACCTGGAGGTTCGATGACGGCGATGACGGCGGCGGCGGGCGGCGTCGGCGCGGCGCCGGCGACCGATCCGGGGGCGCAGCAGGCGCTCGTTTCCGGACAGGCCGAGAAGACCCTCAAGTCGGCGCAGGACTTCGAGGCGATGGCGATCGGGCAGATGCTGCAGCCGATGTTCAACACGGTCGACACGTCGAAGGGACCGTTCGGCGGCGGCAAGGGCGAGGCAGCATGGAAGCCGATGATGGTCGACGAGATGGCGAAGATGCTGGCCAGGTCCGGCGGCATCGGGATCGCCGATGCGGTCATGAAGGAGATGCTGCACATGCAGGAGACGCGGGATGCGGGAGACGGACATGGTTGAGGAGCTGAGCGCGCTGACGGATCGGCTGTCGGAGGTCCTGGAGGAGGAGAACAGGCTTCTCGACGGCCTGGATCTTGCCGCGGCCGCGGGGCTGCTGTCCCGCAAGCGCGACGC
>CAXTUQ010000715.1:0-2957 GCA_964247405.1 uncultured Acetobacteraceae bacterium | reverse complement strand
GCCATCGAGGAGGAGCAGGACATCGTGTATCGCGGCGCGGAGGGCGCCGCCGCCAAGCCCGCCGACCCCGCGGCGCCCGCGCCCTCGGGCGCCCGGCGCGGCACGGTGCATCCTGATCCGGTGCTGCTGTTCCGCTACTCCGCGCTGACCGGCAACGGGCACCGCATCCATTACGACCTGGATTACGTGCGCGGCGTCGAGGGCTATCCGGGCCTGGTGGTGCACGGCCCGTTGCAGGCGACGTGGTTGGCCGGGCTGCTGGCGGACCGGGGGGTGGCGTCGTTCAGCTTCCGCGGCCTGCGCCCGGCGTTCCACGACGCACCGCTGGCGACCGAGGCCTGGGAGGAGGGCGGCATATGGCGGCTCCGCACGGTGGACGAAGGCGGGCGCGCGTGCATGGCGGCGGAGGCGACGCTTGCGTGACGCCCGGGTGCTTGAGGCGGGGGACGCCGCCTGATGCCGTTCTTGACGGAGCCGGAGCCGCCGCGCGGCGTGGCGCAGCAGGTCGCGGCCGGCATCCGCCGGGTGGTGGCGGCGAATGCGGGGGCGATGACCTATCACGGCACCAACACCTACCTCCTCGACACGCCGGAGGGCACGGTGGTGCTGGACCCCGGGCCACCGGACGACCCGGCGCACGTCGCCGCCGTGCTGGCCGCCGCCGGGGGGCTGGTGGCGCGCATCCTGCTGACCCATACGCACATCGACCATGTGGGCGCGCTCCCGGCGCTGCGGGCGGCCACGGGGGCGCCGGTCCACGCCTGGCACGCCCCGTCGCCGAAACGCGAAGCGTTTGCGGCTGAGGTGCCGGAGGTGGTGCCCGACATGGGCCTGCGCGACGGGGACGTGGTGGAGGGCTGGCAAGCGGTGTGGACGCCGGGGCACGCGGCGGACCATCTGTGCTTCGCCGGGCCGGAGGGCGTGCTGTTCAGCGGGGACCACGTGATGAGCTGGTCCAGCAGCGTGGTTAGCCCGCCCGGCGGCAACATGGCGGCGTATTTCGCGAGCCTGCGCCGCCTGCTGGAACGGGACGACGCGGTGTTCCTGCCCGGCCATGGGCCGCCGATCCCCGAGCCGCGAGGCTTCGTGCGGGACCTGCTGACGCACCGGGAAGCGCGGGAATCGGCGCTGCTGGCGGCGCTCGGCCCGGTGCCGCAGGGCACGCGGGCGCTGACGGACGCATTGTATTCCCAAGTGGACGAGCGGCTGCGCCGGGCGGCGGAGCGCAACGTGCTGGCGCATCTGCTCAAACTGCGGGAGGAGGGGCGGACGCAGGATGGGCCGGACGGGTGGATTGCGGCGTAGGATCGTCTTGCATTTCCGCGTTCCGTGACGCACATAAAGCCCACAATCTGGTCGGCCCCCGCCGGGCGCTTGTTCGTGGCGAGGGGTGCATGACAGGGCGCGTCGGGCAGGGGCCGGGCGGCGCCCCGTCATCGTATGCCCGGCTTTCGAATGGAGTTCCACCGTGTCCGAGACCGACGCCAACCCGCTCGCCCTCATCCGCAACATCGGCATCACCGCGCACATCGACGCCGGCAAGACCACGACCACCGAGCGCATCCTGTACTACACCGGCGTGTCGCACCGCATCGGCGAGGTGCATGACGGCAACACCACGACCGACTACATGGCGCAGGAGCGGGAGCGCGGCATCACCATCACCTCGGCGGCGGTGACGTGCGAGTGGAAGGGCCACCGCATCAACATCATCGACACGCCGGGCCACATCGACTTCAACATCGAGGTGAACCGCAGCCTTCGCGTGCTGGACGGCGCCGTCTTTATCATCGAGGGCGTCGCCGGGGTGCAGCCGCAGAGCGAGACCAACTGGCGCCTGGCCGACCGCTACAACGTGCCGCGCATCATCTTCATCAACAAGCTGGACCGCACCGGGGCGGACTTCTACCGGGCGTTCGACACGCTGAAGGAGAAGCTCGACATCGTGGCGCTGCCGCTGCAATTGCCGATCGGGATCGAGGACACCTTCGTGGGCGTGGTCGATCTCGTGGAGATGAAGGCGATCATCTGGGAAGGCGGCGAGCTGGGCGCGAAGTTCCATGACGAGGCGATCCCGGCGGACCTCCAGGAAAAGGCGCAGGAATACCGCACGCTGCTGCTGGACACTGCGCTCTCCGTCGATAACGACGCGATGGAGGAGTATTTCGACAAGGGCGACGTATCCGTCGAGACCTTGAAGCGCTGCATCAAGGCGGGCGCCATCAGCGGCGCGTTCCGCCCGGTGCTGTGCGGCACCGCGTTCAAGAACAAGGGCGTGCAGCCGTTGCTGGACGCCGTGCTCGACTACCTGCCCAGCCCCATCGACGTGCCCG
This sequence comes from uncultured Acetobacteraceae bacterium, assembly GCA_964247405.1. Taxonomy (GTDB): domain Bacteria; phylum Pseudomonadota; class Alphaproteobacteria; order Acetobacterales; family Acetobacteraceae; genus CAHJXG01. Next base: position 624 of record CAXTUQ010000715.1, on the reverse strand, counting down.
GCATCAAGGTGGCGGCGGAGGAGGACGAGGAGGAGACGGCGGACCGCCGGGTGATCCCGGCCAACCCGGCCAAGCCCTTCGCCGGCCTCGCGTTCAAGATCATCAACGACAAGTACGGCACGCTGACCTTCGTGCGGGTGTATGCCGGCACGCTGAAGTCTGGCGACACCGTGATGAACACCACCAAGGGCCACCGCGAGCGCATCGGCCGCATGTTCCAGATGCACGCCGACAAGCGGGCGGAGATCAAGGAGGTGCACGCCGGCGACATCGCGGCCTTCGTGGGCCTCAAGGACACCGGCACCGGCGACACCCTGGCCGCCGCCGAGGACCCGGTGGTGCTGGAGCGCATGTCGTTCCCGATCCCGGTGATCGACATCTCGGTCGAGCCGAAGACCAAGGACGGCGTGGAGAAGATGACGCTCGGCCTGCAGAAGCTGGCGGGCGAGGACCCGAGCCTGCGGCTGCGCACCGACCAGGAAAGCGGGCAGACCATCCTGTCGGGCATGGGCGAGCTGCACCTGGAGATCATCATCGACCGCTTGCAGCGCGAGTACGGGGTGGACGCCAACATCGGCGCGCCGCAGGTGGCGTACCGGGAAACCATCAGCCGCAGCCATACCG
>CAXTUQ010000714.1:0-2960 GCA_964247405.1 uncultured Acetobacteraceae bacterium | reverse complement strand
CGGGCGGCAGGGGGTGGCGGTCGGGGCGAACATGGAGGCGGCGCGGCGGGTCGGCATGCCGGCGCTGCGCGTCGCGGCCTCAGTGTTCGCGCTGACCGGGGTGGCGTCGGCCTGCGCCGGGCTGATCATCGCCGCCCGGCTCGGCTCCGGGTCGTCGAACGCGGCGGTGGGGTTCGAGCTGGAGGCGATCGCGGCCGTGGTGCTGGGCGGCACGTCGCTCATGGGCGGCAGCGGCACGATGGCCGGCACCGTGCTGGGGGCGCTGACCATCGCGGTGATCGGCAACGGGCTGATCCTGGTGCACACCTCGCCATTCCTGGTGCAGATCGTGACCGGGGCGATTATCCTCCTCGCGATCTGGCTCAACACCCGCGTGTTCGCGCGCCTTGCCACGCGCCGCCGGGTCGGCTGAAGGAGAAACCGCATGACGGACCGCTCGCCCGCCCACGTCGGTTCCGGCCAGGTGATGACCGTACGCGGCCCGGTCCCAGGGGCGGCGCTCGGCGTTACTCTCATGCATGAGCATCTGCTGAACGACTGCCGCTGCTGGTGGAACAAGCCGAAGGAGCCGTCGCGCTCCCGCCTCGCCTGCGACCCCGTGCACCCCGGCATCCTCGGCGAGCTGCGCATGGACCCGTTCGTGAACCTCAGCAACTGCACCCTGGACGACGAGCGCCTGGCGGTGGCCGAGCTGGCCGACGTGGCGGCGCTGGGCGGGCAAACCGTGGTCGATCCGACCTGCCAAGGCATCGGCCGCGACCCGCTGGCGCTGCGGCGCATCTCGGAAGCGTCGGGCCTGCACGTCGTCATGGGCGGCGGGTTCTACCTGCAAGCCTCGCATCCTGAGCGGGTGCGCAGCATGGCCGCCGCCGACATCGCTGACGAGATCGTGCGGGAAGCGGTGGATGGCGTGGGCGCGTCCGGCGTGCGGATCGGCCTGATCGGCGAGATCGGCGTGTCCGCCGATTTCACGGCGGAGGAGGAGAAGTCGCTGCGCGGGGCGGCGCAGGCACAGCGCCGCACCGGGCTGCCGCTGATGGTGCACCTGCCCGGCTGGTTCCGCGTGGCAGGCCGCGTGCTGGACGTGGTGGCCGAGGAAGGCGGCGACCTGCATCATACCGTGCTGTGCCACATGAACCCGTCCGGCGCCGACATCGACTACCAGGCGGCGCTGGCCGAGCGCGGCGCGTTCCTCGGCTACGACATGATCGGTATGGATTTCTGGTACGCCGACCAGGGCGTGCAATGCCCGTCCGATGAGGACAATGCCCACGCCATCATGCGCCTGATCGCCCATGGCGCACTGGATCGGGTGCTGCTGTCGCAGGATGTCTTTCTGAAGATGATGCTGACCCGGTATGGCGGCTTCGGCTACGCCTACCTGCAGCGGCATTTCTTGCCGCGCCTGCGCCGCCACGGCGCGACGGAGGCGCAGGTCACGCAGATGATGGTGGAGAACCCGCGCCGCTTGTTCTGCGGTGATCATGGCTGAGCCGAGCCTGTCGCATGGAAATTACCTTCGATCCTGCTAAGCGAGCCGCTACCCTGCACGAGCGTGGACTGGATTTCGCGGATGCGGATCGGGTGTTCGCAGGCCCGTTCAGCACGCGCCAGGACGTGCGGTTCAACTATGGCGAGGTCCGCTTTCTCACGGCGGGCTTTCTGAACGGCCTGTTTGTGATCGTGGTTTGGACGCCCCGCAACAACGCGCGGCATATCATTTCAATGAGGCAGGGACATGCAAAAGAGCGACGCCGCTGGCCCCTCTGAGACCGCCGGCAAGCCTGAATGGGTTGATCCGGACGACGCGCCGGAGCTGACCGACGAGTACTTCGAGGATGCCGAGTACTGGCAGGGCGATACCTTTATCCGCCGCGGTCGCGGTCGGCCCGAAGGCGATAACTCGAAAGAGATGGTGACGATCCAGCTTGACCCGGACGTGCTGGCAAAGCTGCGCGAGGCTGGGCCAGGCTGGCAGACCCGGGTCAACGACATACTGCGCAAGGCAATTCTGGACCCGGCTTAGCCTCCACGGCGACGGCCCAATGGCGCCGGGTCCAGCTACGGCCAGCCGGGTTATGCCGGCATGACGCAGGCGGTCACGGTGTTCATCCTTGGCAACGCGGGCGTGGATCTGTCCCTGGCGCTGGCGCACCTGCCGCGGCCCGGCGAAACCGTGGTGGCCTCAAATGGCGCCCGCGCCCCGGGCGGCAAGGGACTGAACCAGGCGGTCGCCACGGCCCGGGCCGGTGCCCGCGTGCAATTTTGCGCCCCGGTGGGCGAGGACGCGGAGGCCGATTTCGTGGCCCGGACCCTGGCGGCGGAACCGCTGGCCGGGTTGCGCCTGCTGCGCCGGGCGGAGCCGACGGACATCTCCGTCGTCATGGTCGCCGGCGACGGCGAGAACAGCATCGTCAGCCTGTGCCGATGCGCCGACACGCTGGACAAGGCCGACGCGGAAGCCTTTGCGGGCGAAACCGCACCGGCGGACTGGCTGCTGATGCAGGGCAACCTGACGGCGGCGGCCACCCTCGCCGCCATGCGGGCGGCCCGCGGCCCCGTGATGCTGAACGCCGCGCCGCTGCGTTGGCCGGTCGCGCCGGTGCTGCCGTTCTGCGCCGTCGCCGTGGTGAACCGGGGGGAGGCGGAGGCGATCACCGGCCTCGCCGAACCTGGCGGCGCCGCGCTGCGGATGCGGGCGCAGGGCTGCGGCGCCGCGGTGGTGACGCTGGGTGCCGAGGGCTGCGGGTGGGCGGACGCGGACGGGCTGCATCGCCTGCCCTCCGCCGCCGTGCGCCCGGTGGACACCACCGGGGCCGGCGACACGTTCTGCGGCGTGCTCGCGGCGCGCTTGGCATCCGGCCAAGCGTTGCCGGACGCGCTGGCAGCGGCGCAGCGGGCGGCGGCGCTGTCGGTCACGCGCTTCGGCGCTTACGCGGCGCTGCCGACCACGGCCGAAC
>CAXTUQ010000713.1:2323-2979 GCA_964247405.1 uncultured Acetobacteraceae bacterium | reverse complement strand
GGGCCGAACGCCGCGATGGCGTCGGCCTCCGCCGCCGAAGGCTGGCTCGCCGCGCCCGACGGCACCGCCGCCCGCATCGCCGCCACCTGCGCCTCCAGCACCTGCAACCGGGAGCGGAGCACCTCCAGCTCCACCCCGGCCAGCCGCTTCTCCAGCGCCTCCTGCCCCGACCGCGCCGCCGACGCCATCTCCTGCACCGCCTCCAGGTCCTCCCGCCGGACCAGGTCCAGCTTGCGGATCGCCTCCTCCACGCGGGCGCGCACCATGCTCTCCGCCTCTTCGCGGATGCCTGCCAGGGCGGAGAACGCGCCACCGGCCACGCCGGCCAGGTCATCGAAGAACTTTGGTCGTTCGGTCATGGCGCTTCACCTCCGTTGCTCGGCGAAACGCTCCGCGTTTGCGCCCAGCCGATACATGCACATGCCGGGGGGCTATGTCAGCCCGTTCCGGAGGCCTATAAGGCCCGGCGATGATCCTCGTGACCGGCGGCGCCGGCTTTATTGGCTCCAACCTGCACGCGGCCCTGGCCCGGCGCGGCGCCGAGTCCGTCGTGGTTGACCGGCTCGGCAACGACGGCAAGTGGCGCAACCTGGCCAGCCATCCGCCCGCCCAGATCATCCCGCCCGACGCGCTCGACGCGTTCCTGGCGACTCGGC
>CAXTUQ010000713.1:0-2313 GCA_964247405.1 uncultured Acetobacteraceae bacterium | reverse complement strand
TGGTGGTCCACCTCGGCGCCATCAGCGAAACGACGGCGACCGACGGCGACCTGTTGTGGGAGACGAACGTCGCGCTGTCCTGGCGGCTTTGGCAGTGGTGCGCCGCGAACCGCACCCGATTCGTCTATGCCTCGTCCGCAAGCACCTACGGCGACGGCGCGGCTGGCTTCGACGACGACCCGGCGCTGCTGCGCAGCCTCCGCCCGCTCAACCTGTATGGCTGGACCAAGCACGCCTTCGACCTGCGCGTGGCAGCGGCGCTGGCGGCGGGGGAGGCCGCACCGCCGCAATGGGCCGGGCTGAAATTCTTCAACGTGTACGGGCCGAACGAGTATCACAAAGGCAAGATGATCTCGGTCGTGAAGGTGAAGCACGACGAGGTTGCCGCCGGGCAGCCGGCCCGCCTGTTCCGCTCCGACCGGGCCGGGCTGGCGGACGGGGCGCAGCGGAGGGATTTCATCTGGGTGGGCGATGTGGTCGATGTGATGCTGTGGCTGCTGGACCGGCCGGCGGTGAGCGGGCTGTTCAATCTCGGCACCGGGACGGCGCGCAGCTACCTCGACCTCGCCCATGCCGTGTGCGACGCGGCGGGGCGGCCGCGGTCCGTGGAATTCATCGACATGCCCCCAGCGCTGCACGGCCAATACCAATCCTTCACCGAGGCCCGCATGGACCGGCTGCGCGCCGCGGGCTATGCGGGCCAGTTCACCCCGTTGGAGGAAGGCGTGCGCCGCTACGTGCAGGAGTACCTCGAAGCGCCGGAGCGCTACGCATGATCCCCGTCCTGATGTTCCCCGGCTTCGACCCGGTGCTCATCCAGGTCGGGCCGCTCGCCATACGCTGGTATGCGCTGGCCTATATCGGCAGCCTCCTGCTGGGCTGGCGGATCATGCGCCGCCTGGTGCGGCTGTTGCCGCCGGTGGCGACGGAGGAGCAGACCGACGATTTCCTGACCTGGGCCACGCTCGGCGTGGTACTCGGCGGGCGGCTCGGCTACGTGCTGTTCTACCAGCCGTGGCATTACCTGCAGAACCCGCTCGGCGCGCTGGCCGTGTGGCAGGGCGGCATGAGTTTCCATGGCGGCACGCTGGGCGTCATCGTGGCTTTGGTGTTGTACTGCCGGCGTCATCGCATCCCGCTGCTGGGGTTCGCCGACCGGCTCGCCGTCGTGGTGCCCATCGGGCTGGGCCTCGGCCGCATCGCCAACTTCATCAACGGCGAGCTATGGGGCCGGATCGCGCCGGACTGGCTGCCTTGGGCGATGATCTTCCCGGCCGCCGGGCCGGAGCCGCGGCATCCAAGCCAGCTTTACCAGGCGTCGATGGAGGGCGTGGTCCTGCTGCTCGTGCTGTCGCTGTTGTGCCGCAGCCCGGCGGTCCGCGCCCGGTTCGGCACGCTGACCGGCGTGTTCCTTGTCGGCTACGGCATCGCGCGCATCATCGGCGAGTTCTTCCGCCAGCCCGATGCCTTCCTGGGTTTCCTGTTCGCCGGAGCCACCATGGGCCAGTTGCTGTCCTTGCCGATGATTGGGGCCGGCGCCTGGCTGATTGCCTACGCCCAGCCCCGGTCGGCCGGGCTGATGCAGCGCGGCTGAAGTGGAGCGGCTGGACGCCTTCATGGCACGCGCCAACGCCGCCTACTACGCGGAGCGCGACCCCTACGCCGACTTCACCACCTCGCCCGAGATCACCCAGGTGTTCGGCGAGGTGCTGGGGCTTTGGGCGGCCGTCACCTGGGAGGCGATGGGCCGGCCCAACCCCGTGCTGCTCGCGGAATGCGGACCCGGCCGCGGCACGCTGATGGCCGACGCGCTGCGCGCCGTCGGCGGCGTGGCCGCACCCTTGCGGATGGCGCTGCGGGTGCACCTGGTCGAGACCTCGCCCCGGCTGCGCACGCAACAGGCCGCGCGGGTGCCGGACGCCGTGTGGCACGACGCGCTGGCGGACCTGCCGCCGGGGCCATTGATCCTGCTGGCCAACGAGTTCCTGGACGCCCTGCCGATTCGCCAGTTCGTCCGCCGCGGCGCTGGCTGGGCCGAGCGTTTCGTGGACGGCGGCGCGTTCGTGGAGCAGCCCGCGGCGGCGCCGGATCTGGACGCCTCCCGCGCCGAGGAGGGCGCCGTCATGGAAATGTGCGAGCCGGCCCGCGCGGTAGCCGAGCACGTCGCGCACCGGGTGGCCCACAACGGCGGGGCGGCGCTGTTCCTGGATTACGGCCCGGCCGAAAGCGCCCCGGGCGACAGCCTGCAAGCCCTGCAGGACGGCCGCCCGGCCAGCCCGCTCGGCCAACCCGGCACCGCCGACCTCACCGCGC
>CAXTUQ010000712.1:0-2981 GCA_964247405.1 uncultured Acetobacteraceae bacterium | reverse complement strand
TGTGGATTCTCATTGACGATCAAACTTGCTCTATTGCTGGAAAAGCAGCATGCGCCGTAGCTCAGCAGGAGCTCGGTCTCGCTGACGCTGCCGGCATGCAGCAGGATCTGACCCGGCGCCGGATAGCTCGTGGCGTTCTCATACGGCAGCCCGGTGTCGAAGTCGCCAAGCGGAATCCAGCAGGCTTCCCCGCTCCACCGCACATGGATAATGCGCTGTCGGTAAGGCAGCAGGGCGCGGAACCGGGCGCAGGTCTGCGGCGCGGTGGCGTCCTCGAACCGCGCGGTGAAGGCGAAGCCGCCCGAGGCGATGCGGATGGTGTCCAGGGTGCGTCCTCCGGTCAGGTGACGGGCCTCGGCCGCTCGACTCCGCCCGGGGGCGCCAGGCCGCGGCTGCGTAGGCATTTCAGGCGGGCGTCCTGCTTGGCCGCCTTCAGCTCGTCCTGGCTGCTGTCCAGGACATACGGGTTGCCGAGGCCCTTGATGATCAGCAGCTTGACGGTGGGATCATTGTCCACCGCCTTGTCGCAGTCCCGTTCAACGGGAGTCTCCGGTGCGCAGCCCGCAAGCAGCGCCAGCAGGACCAGGACCGCGCCCCGGCTTGTAACTCCGCCACTCATCCGTGCGCCACCCAGTCCTCGATCAAGCGCCGGGCGATGCTGTCCTGGGGCGGCACGGTGAAGCCGTGGGCGCCAGGGTCGCGCAGCTCGGCGCGGGAGAACCAGCGGGCGTCGCGCAGCTCGTTGGGGTCGATGGTGATCTCCTCCGTCAGCCCTTCCGCGTAGAAGCCCAGCATGATGCTGGACGGGAACGGCCAAGGCTGACTGCTGTGGTAGCGCACCTGGCCCACACGGATGGCGCTTTCCTCGAACACCTCGCGCGCCACCGCTTCCTCCAGGCTCTCGCCCGGCTCCACGAAGCCGGCGAGGGTCGAGTACATCGTGACCTTCGGAAACCGCGTCGAATGGCCGAGCAGCGCGCGGTCGCCGCGGTGCACCAGCATGATGACGGCCGGGTCGGTGCGGGGGAAGTGCTGCGCCTGGCACACGGTGCAGGCCATCGCGTGCCCGGCGCTGCGCGGCTCGCACTGCCCGCCGCACACGCCGCAGAAGCCGTGCCGGGTGCGCCAATGCATCAGGCCGCGGGCATGGGCGAGGATCGCGGCCTCGTGGGGTACGAGGCCGGGGCCGAGCCGCCGCAGGTCCTCAAACCGCGCCACCCCGGGGGACAGCGCCGCCCCGTCCGGCAACAGCGGCAGCGGGTCCTCCACGGCGCTGACATCGACGGTGAACACCGCGGAGCCGTCCTGCATCCCGAGGAACGCCCACGGCCCGCCGGCCAGGCGCAGCGCGGACGCCGCCTCCCCGGTCAGGAACACGGCCTCCGGACGGCCCTCGTCCAGGCCGCGGAACAGGGTGCGGGCGCGCCAGACCGGGACCCAGCGGCTGGCCGGGTCGGCCAGGCGTTCGGCGATCCAGGCCTCGTCGGTGCGCCGCCCGTCCGCGCGGTCCAAAGGGCTGCCGGTATAAACGTTGGGACGGCTGGCGAGGATGACTGACATGCAAGCCGCATTTCGCACGCAGCCAGGCTTGTGCCAACCCCGGGGTGCCGTGGTATGACAGCCGTGGGAGGTCGGCGGCGGACGGGCGCCTCGCCAACCCGGTCAGGTCCGGAAGGAAGCAGCCGCAACGAGTTCATGCTCGGGTCGGTGTCCGGCCTCCCACCCTTCTCCAACCCCCGTCGGCGGCAGGAACCGGGCGCATGTCTGGCTTTGCGGATGACATCTTGCCCGAGCCGCCGCCGTCCGGCCCCGGGCTGTTCGGCCCCGGACTGGTCAGTGAGGGGACGCCGCCCGCCCCGGCATTGCCCACGACTGCGGCGCCCGCGCCCTACCGCGTGCTGGCCCGCAAGTACCGGCCCACCACCTTCGACGACCTGATCGGGCAGGAGGCGATGGTCCGCATCCTGCGCAACGCCTTTGCGCAGAACCGGGTGGCCCATGCCTGGATGCTGACCGGCGTGCGCGGCGTCGGCAAGACCACGACGGCCCGCATCATCGCCCGTGCGCTGAACTGCGTAGGGCCGGACGGCACGGGCGGACCCACCGCCGACCCGTGCGGCGTGTGTCCCAACTGCGTCGCGATCCTGGCCGACCGCCACCCCGACGTGATCGAGATGGACGCCGCCAGCCGCACCGGCGTGGACGACATGCGGGAGGTGATCGACGCTGCCCGCTACCGCCCGCTGCAGGCCCGCACCAAGGTGTTCATCGTGGACGAGGTCCACATGCTGTCTCGCAACGCCTTCAACGCGCTGCTCAAGACGCTGGAGGAGCCGCCGCCGCACGTGAAGTTCATCTTCGCGACGACGGAGATCCGCAAGGTGCCGGTCACGGTGCTGTCCCGCTGCCAACGGTTCGACCTGCGCCGGGTCTCGGTGGCGGAGCTGGTGGGTCAGTTCGGGCGGATCGCCGCCAAGGAGGGCGTGGCCGTGGCGCCGGACGCGCTGGACCTGATCGCACGTGCGGCGGACGGCTCGGTGCGGGATGGGCTGTCTTTGCTGGATCAGGCCATCGCGCAAGGCGCGGGCGGCGCCCCCATCGACGGCGCGGCGGTTGCCGACATGCTGGGCCTCGCCGACCGCTCGGCGGTGTTCGACTTGATGGAGGCGGTGATGGCCGGGCGCCCGGACCAGGCACTGGCGATCACCGACCGCGCGCATGAGCGCGGCGCGGACCTCGGCCTCATGCTGGGCGACCTCTTGGACCTCACCCACACCCTGACCCGGCTGAAATCCGTGCCCGCGCTGCGCGACGGCACCGAGCTGCCGGAGGCCGAGCGCACCCGCGGCGCGGCGCTCGCCGACCGCCTGACCATGCCCGTGCTGGGCCGCGCCTGGCAGATGCTGCTGAAAGGCACGCAGGAGGCCGAGCAGGCGCCGGACCGACGGGCGGCGGTGGAGATGGTGCTGATCCGCCTGTGC
>CAXTUQ010000711.1:0-2981 GCA_964247405.1 uncultured Acetobacteraceae bacterium | reverse complement strand
CGATCACCACCAACTGGCAATCCCGCCCCGTCGAAAACGTGTTCGCGTGCTATGCCTCTTTGTGTGCCGGCTCGAACCACCAAGCAGGAACACGGCAATGCCAAGCTCCTGCGCCAACGCAGCAAAGGTGTTGTGACGACTCAAGGATTTCCGGCGTGCGGCCTCTCGCTACGACAAGCTCGCGGTCAATTACGCCTCAATTATCACCCTTGCCGCTATCGTCGCCCCCCAATGATGAAGTCCCGCCCCTAGAGGCTTGCAACGCTTGTAGGGCGGCCAGCAGCGGTTCGGGCCGTGAGTTGGGAGCGCCGCTCGTCTCGCCAGGGCCGAGCCGGGCAAAGAAGCCGCGGGCGTCAGGGAAAGCGCCCGTGTAAGAGCCGATCGTGTCCGTGCCCACTTCCATAAGGCTAAGCAGCAGCGGCAGGCCTCGGCAACACCCCGCTATGTCGGCGACCTGCGGGACCTCCTCGGGCCAGTCCAGCGCAAGGCTATTCAGGACCACCCACGGGTCATCTGCCAGGTCGGTCAGGACGTCGAGGTGGTATAGCGCCGCGCTTTCCTGAGTAGGATCATCCACTTGCTTTCGCACCCACGATGCAGGATCGTTCTGATCGATGAACGCGCCGTGCGTCGAGTCCAGCACGGCACCGTCTTGTATGACAGATATGCCGGCAGCACGGAACGCCGGAATGAACTTGTCGTGCAGGCCGCCGCGGTAAACGTGCACGAAGGCGGGCTTGAGATCCAGGACTCGCTTGATTCTAGCAGGACCTTCCATGCCCTCGTCATAGAAGTAGTTCGGAACAATGCCGACAAGCTGTGCGGGGGTAATTGCCCCCTCAATGGCTTTGGCAATCTCGGGCGACACGAACCGGTGATCCTCGAAGCGCGGATCAGGATAGAGCGCGACGCCGATCAGGGTTGCGCCCGCGTCGCGAAACGCCACCGCCTCCTCAACCGAGCGAACCCGGTCAACCTCGATGAGGAGTGAAGGTGCTCGCACGCGGATGCCCTGCTCGACCAAGACGTGATGCTCAATCTGGCGGATACCACGTCTTGACCGGGCTTTCGATGTCCGAGTCCTCACTCACGTCGTCGTCCCCCGGCAGAGTATAGTTTTCGACAAAGACCCGCGCGCCGACCTGCACGGCGCGGACGACCAGCGCCGGGTCGGGAACCATGGAAGGCACACGCTCACCCTTTAGCTGCGCGATCCAGAATAGCGCCTCGATGTCCGGCCCGAAGCGTATGGCGGTTCGGTTCAGTTGTTCGAGAGTTGCGGCAAGCCAGGCTGCCGCATCCTGCTCGGTGTGGACTTCGCAGTGTGCAAGGCTTGCGTAGTGGCAATGCGCGATCCTTGTCCTGCCTTTCCAGTCTTCGGCCTCCTCACCCATGACGGCAAGATGCTCGACCGACAAGCCAAGTTTTGACACGGCAGGTCCCAGCGGAGTGTGGTTGCTCCAAAGGCGTAAAGTTAGATCATACATGTTATTGGACAATCGCTGTGTTTCCGGCATGGGCTAATTATCAAAAGAGGTTACCGATGATCTCACCTTGCCAGAGAATGTCTCCAGTTTTCAAATCGAATTCGCAATTCTGATTTGCTCTCAACCCCAATGCGTCTTTGGCGGCGTGAAGCGCGTCGCTCGCAGCGTTCCGATCAACGCCCAGAACCCGACAAGCATAGTCAAACTTTTTCGTAAATTGAACATCAACAATGTTGTTGTTTGTTTTTGGCGTATTGGCCGCAAACCGCTGGCCTATGGGCAACGCGTTCACCGCCGCCAGCGCGGCCAGCGCTTGGTCAACAGCGGTCTGATAGCGTTCCTGGAAGGACCCAGCGTCGTTTCGGCTGCTTGGCTCGGGCCGCTGGGTGGCGCCCTTCCCGAACGCCTCGCCCTGACTTTGTTGTGCGTCGAGGGTAAACCGAACGTCTTGAGCCACACCACCACCAAAAGCCTGGCCGCGCTGCGCCTCCATCGTGTCTGAACCGGCGTTCGGTAAAGCAAGGGGCCTAACCGCCGTGCCGTCCGGTCGCGGCACGTTCGCCGCCTGCCCTCCCGTCCACCCTCGCAATGGCCGCATCCGCCACATCCGCCCGTTGTAGCCGCGCGACACCGGCGCCGCCGGCCACGTAACGCTTAGCCGGATGGTGTCCACCCCATACGGCATCGCCTCGTCCCGGGGGTCGCGCATCACGTCGTCCATTGCATCGCCCCCCAGTCCCACACGTGCCCGTCCAGCGTGCCCATCGCCACGACCCACGCCGTGCGCTCGGCTTCATCCAGCGAGAACGCCACATCGAACGGGACCCCGTTCCTGACCAAGAACAAGCCGTCCACCAGGTCAGCGCTCGTTGTCAGCGCCCGCAGCGCGGCCAGGCCGTCCACCGGCCCGGCCGCGCCTACCCGTTTCCCGGGGCGGCCGCCGCCATGCCCTCTCCTACCGCCTCCAGCCCCGCGTCGCCCAGCCGGTTCACCAGCCCCTCCACCTGCATCTCGCTCACCGGCACGGGGATCGGCACCCCGTCGATGGCCGACACGCAATAGGCAAGCATCGCGTAGCCCACGTAACGGTCGTTGCCCGACAGCGCCGGCCCCAGCGCCTTGAACAAGCGCAGCCGGTCCAAAGCGCCGGGCCGGCGGAACTCAATCCGCCGCCCCTGCGCGTCCACAATCGTCAGCGGCGCCCGCGCCTCCGCCACAATCCGCTCCGCCGGCCCCTGCCCCACAGCACTCATCAGATGCGCTTCCTGCGGCTGGCAAAGAAGTCCAGCCGCTGCCGCACCGCCGCGTCCCCCTTCCACTGCCCCGCACTCGTCAGCTTGAACACAGCCCCCTCGAACTGATACGTGCTCACGCTCCCGTCCGCCTCCGTCACGTACTGGAACAGCGTGCTGCCCCCCAGCTCGCCCGCCACGTGCCACGCCTGCTCCAGCGCGTTGATGAAGTCGTCCGCCGCCGAGTTCCCCCGCTCCAGCT
>CAXTUQ010000710.1:0-2998 GCA_964247405.1 uncultured Acetobacteraceae bacterium | reverse complement strand
GCGCCCGACCAGTTGCAGGCTGACCGCCGCGATGGCCGGGCCGATCATGCAGCTTGCGAAGCCGTGCAGGATCTCGGCCCCCATCACCGACAGCCAGGCGGAGGACACGGCGAACAGCAGCGCGCTGAGCGCCACCGCGATGCCGCCCAGCGCCACAGCGAGGCGCTTGCTGCGCATGGCATCAACCAGCGCCCCGGCCGGAAGCTGGCTGAGCATCGCGACAATTGTGCCGATGCTGAGCGCCTGACCAATGTCGGCCTGCGTCCAAGCCTGCGCCGTGAGATAGACGGCGATGAAGGCGCCGAACCCGGTCTGGCTGCTGGCCACCAGGGCGTTCAGCGCATCAAGGCCGCGGGCGCTCCGGGCCGTCAGCGCCGGCGGCCTCATTTTCAGGCCACGAGACACGTCCCACCTCACGGGGGCGGACTTGCGAGCACGACCGGCGCCGCGCCGGGCTTGTATTCAGGCACCGCGCCGATCTGGTCGGCGGGGATCAGCAGGGTGATCTCGCCGTTGGCCGGGTTGAAGCGCAGGCCGCGCCAGGCCACGGCGATGCGGCGCTGGCCCAGCCCCATGAAGCCGCCCACGTCGATCACCGCGGCGCGGGTCTGCCCGTACTCATCGACCAGCACGTCAATGATGCGCCCGCCCGCCTTGCCGGTCTGGTCCAATACCTGCCGCCCGAGGATCGGCGTCACGATGTTGGGCTCCACCGGCTGCTGCACGACCGGGGCCACGGGAGCCTCCTGCGCCGCGGCGGGCGCGACCGTCAGCAACAGGAGCGCGGCGATGACTGGTTTCATGGCCTCATCGCCTTCTGCACGTTCGCTTATCACAATAATCTGGCGAGCGAGGGGTTTGGTTGTCAACAAGAATGCTGGGATTTAGGTTCCGGCTAAGCCAGGAGTTGCAGCGATGGATCATGACATGAACGCCACGTCCTTTGCCTCCGGCAAGATGCTGGCTGCGGCGCGGGACGGGGTGGGGCTGATCACCTTCAACCAGCCGGAAAAGCGCAACGCCATGTCGGTCGAGATGTGGGACGGCCTGGCCACCATCCTCGACGCTTGGGAGCAAGCGCCTGATGTCCAGGTCGTCGTGCTGGCAGGCGCCGGGGACAAGGCCTTCGTGTCCGGCGCAGACATCAGCCAGTTTGAGAAAAGCCGAAGCAACGCGGACGCGCAGAGGGAGTATGACCGGCTGACAAGCGCCGGGCGGGCCAAGCTCGCCGCGTTCCGCAAGCCGGTGATCGCCCGCATCCAGGGCTTCTGCCTGGGCGGCGGCCTGGGCATCGCCCTGCAGGCGGACATCCGGGTCACGGCGGAGGGCAGCACCTTCGGCATCCCGGCGGCGAAGCTCGGCATCGCCTACGGGTTCGACATGGTGCGCCGCCTCGTGTCGCTTGTTGGCCCGGCCCATGCTGCCACGCTGCTGTTCAGCGGGGAGCGGATCGGGGCGGCGGAGGCCGCGCGCATCGGCCTGGTGAACCAGGTGGTGGCCCCGGCAGCGTTGGAGGAAACGGTCGCGACGATTGCGCACGGCATCGCCGTCAACGCGCCGCTGTCGATCACCGGCATGAAGCTGATCCTGCGGCAAGCGGTCCTCGACCCCGCCGAGCGGGACATGGACGCAGTGGCCCAAGCGGTCGCGGCCTGCTTCGACAGCGCCGATTACACCGAGGGCCGGACCGCCTTCATGGAGAAGCGCAAGCCGGTGTTCCGGGGCGTGTAGTTTTGGGGCGTGCAGCAGGCTACTTCTCGACGAACGCCTTCTCGATCACGTATTCGCCCGGCGTGCTGCTGCTGCCTTCATGGAAGCCTTTCTCGTCCAGCAGGGCCACCATGTCGGAGAGAAAGGCCGGGCTGCCGCACAGCATCATGCGGTCGCCTGCGGGGTCGATGGGATCGAGGCCCAAGTCGGCGGTGAGCTTGTCCATCTCCAGCAAGGTCGTGATGCGCCCGCGGTTGCGGAACGGCTCCCGCGTCACGGTGGGGTAGTACAATAGCTTGTCGCGCACCAGCTCGCCCATCAGCTCGTCCTGCGGCAGCCGGGCGACGATCTCCTCGCCATAGGCGAGTTCCGCGATCTCGCGGCAGCCATGCACCAGCACGATGCGCTCGAACCGGTCATACACGTCGGGGTCGCGGATAATGCTGGCGAAGGGGGCGAGGCCGGTACCGGTGCCTAGCAGATACAGCGTGTAACCCGGCGTCAGGCTGTCCTGCACCAGCGTGCCGACCGCTTTGCGCCCGACCAGCAGCAGGTCGCCGGGCTTCATGTGCTGGAGCCGCGAGGTCAGCGGGCCGTTCGGCGCTTTGATGCTGAAGAACTCAAGCTGTTCGTCGTAGTGGGCGCTGGCCATGCTGTAGGCCCGCAGCAGCGGTTTGCCGTCCACCTCCAGCCCGATCATGGTGAACTGGCCGGACAGGAAGCGGAACGCCGGGTCGCGCGTCGTGGTGAAGCTGAACAGCGTGTCGGTCCAGTGGCGGACGCCGGTGACGGTTTCGGCAAGCAGGTTGGACATGAGGATTCCCTGGGCGCGGTCCGGACGTGGAGGCTTGTGCTGCACCGCATATAAGGCGAAGTCCACCCGCTTTCAGCCTCCGCCTGCCATGCGGAGCGGCCAGGCCTGATCCGATGCCCTGCACGGGCTGGCGGCGTCCGCCGATCCGGGCCATGAAGCCGCCGCATGAATGCCAAGCCCGCCACCGCCGCGCCTGACCCCACGCGGGACATCGCCTTCGACCTGCTGGCCGCCGTGCTCGACCGCCGCCGTCCGTTGGAAGAGGCATTGGACGCCGCCGCATCTGCCGAGTCGCGGGACCGGGCGGCAGCGCACCGGCTTGCGGCTTCGGTGCTGCGGCGGCTGGGGGCGCTCGACGCGGTGCTGGAGCCGTTCCTGACCCGGGCGCCGCCGGACGGGGTGCGGCACGTGCTGCGGCTGGGGGCGGCCGGGCTGCTGCTGCTGGACACGCCGCCGCACGCCGCGGTGGCGACG